>CAZFRK010000134.1:4506-8038 GCA_964521375.1 uncultured Rhodobacterales bacterium | reverse complement strand
CCCGCGGCCGCCCTGTTCCTCGCTTTCCCGCCCGACCCGTTCTCCTGGGAGATTCCCGGTGTCCACGACCAGTGTCCCGACCGCCGACGATTCGGCGCCGACGGCCTCCTCCTCGGACCTGACCACGGCCGACGGCACGCCGCTCAAGGTGAGCCTGAAACGCACCCTCCGGCGGAACAAGATCAAGGCCCTGCTTCTGGTCGCGCCCTTGTTCCTGTTCCTGGTGGTGACCTTCATCGTGCCCATGTTCGACATGCTGTTCCGCAGCGTCGAGAACCAGGTGGTGCCGGACAACCTGCCCCGGACGGTCGAGGCCATCGCCTCGTGGGACGGCGACGGTCTGCCGCCGGGCGAGGTCTGGTTCGCCGCCTACCAGGACATCAAGGAGGGCGCCGCGGCGCGGACCATCGGTCGCGTCGCCACCCGCCTGAACTATGAAGAGTCGGGCATGCGGTCGATGATCATGAAGTCGGCCCGCAAGCTGCGGAAAGCCGACCTCGCCGACGGCGTCGCGGCGCGCGCCGCGCTGATCAAGGCCGACGACGACTGGGAGGACCCGACGGTCTGGAAGGTCATCAAGCGGGAAGCGGGCTACTACACGGCCTCCTACTACCTGTCGGCCATCGACATGCAATATGGTCCGGACGGCGATATCGTCGAAAAACCGGCCTACATGCGGATTTACGTGAACCTGTTCATCCGCACCCTGTGGATGAGCGGCGTCATCACCCTGGCGACGGTCCTGCTCGGCTATCCGGTGGCCTTCCTGCTGGCCAACTTGCCGCTGCGTTATTCCAATCTCTTGATGATCATGGTGTTGCTGCCCTTCTGGACCAGCCTTCTGGTGCGCACCACCACCTGGATCGCCATCCTGCAAAGCCAGGGCATCCTGAACGACATCCTGGTGTGGACCGGGATCATCGGCGACGACAGCCGTTTGCAGATGATCCACAACCAGACCGGCACCATCATCGCCATGACGCACATCCTGCTGCCGTTCATGATCCTGCCGCTCTACAGCGTCATGAAGACCATCCAGCCCAGCTACATGCGCGCCGCCCGCTCCATGGGCGCCGGTCCGTTCCTGGCCTTCCGCCGGGTCTATTTCCCGCAGACCCTGGCCGGGATTGGCGCCGGGGGCATCCTGGTCTTCATCCTGGCCATCGGCTACTACATCACGCCCGCCTTGGTCGGCGGCCAGTCGGGCCGCTTCATCACCAACTTCATCGCCCACCACATGCAGGTGTCCCTCAATTGGGGCCTGGCCGCGGCGATCGCCTCCATCCTGCTGGTCGCGGTGGTGATGCTCTATCTGCTCTACAACCGCCTCGTCGGCGTCGACAACATGAAGCTGGGGTAAGCGCCATGCCCGTTCCCGCCTATGCCACGTCCGGCGAGAAGATCTGGTACTACGCCTTCCGCGTCATCTGCGCGCTGATCTTCCTGTTCCTGATCGGTCCCATCCTGGTGATCGTGCCGCTCAGCTTCAACGCCGAGCCGTACTTCACCTTCACCGACGCCATGCTGAATTTCGACGCCGCGGGCTATTCCCTGCGCTGGTATGAGGAGTTCTTCACCTCCTCGGCCTGGATCGGCGCCATCCAGAACAGCTTCTTCATCGGCGTATCCTCGACCATTCTGGCGACCTTCCTGGGCACCGTCGCGGCGCTCGGCCTGTCCAGCCGCTACATGCCCTATCGCTCCATCGTCATGGCGGTCCTGATCTCGCCCATGATCGTGCCCTTGATCATCTCGGCGGCGGCCATGTTCTTCTTCTATTCGGAAGTCGGCCTGGCCAAGACCTATCCGGGCGTCATCCTCGCCCATACGGCGCTGGGCATTCCCTTCGTCGTCATCACCGTGACGGCGACGCTCAGCGGCTTCGACAACACCCTGACCCGCGCCGCCGCCAGCCTGGGCGCCCATCCGACGCGCACCTTCTTCAAGGTCATCCTGCCGCTGGTCCTGCCGGGCGTGATCTCCGGCGCCCTGTTCGCCTTCATCACCAGCTTCGACGAGATCGTCATCGTGCTCTTCGTCGCCGGTCCGGAACAGCGCACCGTGCCGATCGAGATGTGGTCGGGCATCCGCGAGGAAATCAGCCCCACCATCCTGGCCGTGGCCACGTTGCTTGTCGCCGTCTCCATCATGCTTCTGACCGCCGTCGAACTGCTGCGTCGCCGGTCGGAGCGTCTGCGCGGACTCAGCCCGGGCTGACATGACCGATACCTTCGACGTTCTGATCGTTGGCGGCGGTATCGCCGGAGCCTCCGCCGGATACGAGCTTGCCCGCGCGGGGTACGCGGTCGCCGTCCTGGAGCGGGAGGACCTGCCCGACGACGTGGCGGCGCTGGGGATTGCCAAGGATACGCTCGCGCCGCGGTGATCCCGCCGGTCGCCCCGGCGTCGGAGGAAGGGATGTCTCCGCCTCGCGTCGTCGCGCCGGTGTGATAGGGTGGCCGCGCTCCGTTCAAGGCCGGTTCGTGCCGCTTTTCCCAAGCATGAGGTTCCCGATGCGCATTCTGTCCGCCGCCGCTATCGATTCCGCCCTCGACTGGCCGGGACTGGTCGCCCATCTCGATGCCTGCCATCGCGGCGGACCGGCGCAGGTGGACGACAGCTTCCTTCACGAGGACGGCAAGACCCTGCTGACCCGCGCGGCCTGGCTGCCCGGCGGGCCGTTCGGTCTGAAGACCGTCAGCGTCTTTCCCGACAACGCCGCCGCCGGTCGCCCCAGCGTCCAGGGCGTGGTGGTCATCTTCGATCCCGAGACCGGCGGCCCGGCGGCGGTGCTGGACGGCGCGGCGATCACCCGTTGGAAGACGGTCGGCGACAGCCTGTGCGCCGCCCGCCGCCTGGCGCGGCCCGATGCCCGGCGGTTGCTGGTGGTGGGGGCCGGGGTCATCGCCGGCACCCTGCTGCGCGGCTATCGCGCGCTGTTTCCCCAATTGGAGAGCATCGCCGTCTGGAACCGCACGGCGGCGCGCGCCGAGGAGTTGGCCGAGGCCGCCCGGGCGGAGGGGATCGCCGTGACCGTCGCCGGATCGCTGGAAGAGGCGGTCGCCGACGCCGACATCGTCTCCTCGGCGACCATGGCACGGCAACCGTTCCTGCCCGGCGCGGCGGTGTCCCCGGGCACCCATGTGGACCTGATCGGCGCCTTCAAGGCCGACATGCGCGAGGCCGACGACACCCTGTTGCGTAAGGCCCGCATCTTCGTCGATACCCGCGAAACGACCATGCACGACATCGGCGAACTGCGCATTCCGCTGGAGGCCGGGACCATCACCCCCGACGCCGTCGTCGGCGACCTCTATGCCCTGTGCCAGGACACCGCGGGACGCCAGGGGGATGGGGACGTCACCCTGTTCAAGAACGGCGGCGGCGCGCACCTCGACATGATGGTCGCCGCCTACGCCCTGTCGCGCTGCGCCTAGCAAATCCCGAGCGGGTGGTTCCGCCCGCGACGGTGTATTTGCTTGCGGCAAAGGGGCAAATCCCGAGCGGGTGGTTCCGCCCGCGACGGTGTATT
>CAZFRK010000134.1:0-4406 GCA_964521375.1 uncultured Rhodobacterales bacterium | reverse complement strand
GGTTCCGCCCGCGACGGTGTATTTGCTTGCGGCGAAGGGGCAAATCCCGAGCGGGCGGACCCGTCCGCGACGGTGTATTCGCTTGCCGCGAAGGACCAAATCCCGAGCGGGCGCGTTACTCTTGGGCGGCCCGCGACTCGGCCAGGGGGATTTCGCCGCGCGCCGAAACCTCCTCCATCACCACATAGGTGTGGGTGGTCTTGATGCCGGGCAGGGCTTCGTTGAATTCGCCCAAAAAGGTGCGGTAACGCTCCATCGCCGGCAGGCGGACCTTTATCAGGTAGTCGAATCCACCAGCGATCATGTGGCACTCCTCGACCTCCGGCAGCAACCGCACCGCGTCGCGGAAACGGTCGAACAGGTCCGGGCTGGTGCGATCCAGCGCCACCTCGATGAAGACGACCAGCGGCAAGCCCAGCTTGGCCGGGTTCAGAACGGCCCGATAACCCGAGATGAAGCCGTCCCGTTCCAGGCGCCGCACGCGTTCCAGGCAGGGCGTCGGCGACAGGTTCACGCGCCGCGACAGTTCGGCGATGGACAGGCGCCCGTCGGCCTGCAATTCCCCCAGGATGCGCAAATCCATCTGGTCGATTCGTTTTGTCGTCACCCGATTATTCCGTCCCATGCACCACGATATTGCAGTGTAGCAGAGAAAAGGCGCTGCTCTATGGCTGAAAACAGTGAGATCGTCTGGCGATCCTTCTGCTAGTGAAAGCCATGCGGCTCCCGCGGGTGAGCCATGCGAAGGACAAGAAACAACAACGGGAGATTCCCATGGACGCGACCCTGACGACGGCGACCTGGTTCTGGTTGCTGGTGCCCATGCCCCTCGTGGTGCTCTTTTCCCTGATCTCGTGGCTGCGCCACGCCACCCAGAAATCGGAGGGCTGAGGCATGGACGCGACGACCATCACCTTCATCGTCTACCTGGTCGGCATGCTGGCCATCGGCCTGTTCGCCTACCGCATGACCAACGACCTGTCCGACTACATCCTGGGTGGCCGGTCGCTCGGCCCCGGTGTCGCGGCGCTGTCCGCCGGTGCCTCCGACATGTCGGGGTGGCTGCTTCTCGGTCTGCCGGGCGCCATGTTCGCCGCCGGCATGAACCAGATCTGGATCGCCATCGGCCTGTCCGTCGGAGCTTGGCTGAATTGGCAGTTGGTGGCGCCGCGCCTGCGGGTCTACACCGAACAGGCCGGTAACGCCCTGACGCTGCCCGACTTCCTGGAAAACCGCTTCGCCGACGACACCCGCCTGCTGCGCGTTCTGTCGGCGGTGGTCATCCTGCTGTTCTTCACCTTCTACACCTCGTCCGGGCTGGTCGCCGGGGCCAAGCTGTTCGAGGCGTCCTTCGGCATGTCCTATACGGCGGCGCTCTGGATCGGCGCGGCGGTGATCATCAGCTACACCTTCCTGGGCGGCTTCCTGGCCGTGTCCTGGACCGACTTCGTGCAGGGCATCCTGATGTTCCTGGCGCTGATCATCGTGCCCGTCGTCACCATGCAGGAGGTCGGCGGCTGGAGCGAAGTCACCGCCGCCGCAGCCGCCAAGGGGCCGGGGCTGCTCGACGCCTTCCATGAAATGACGTTGCTTGGCATCATTTCCCTGGCCGCCTGGGGGCTGGGCTATTTCGGCCAGCCGCACATCCTGGCCCGCTTCATGGCCCTGCGGAACGTCTCCGACGTGCCGATGGCCCGCCTGATCGGCATGGGCTGGATGGTCGCCGGGCTGTTCGGCGCCGTCTTCACCGGCTTCATCGCCATCGCCTATTTCGGCCCCGAGGGCATCGAGGACCCGGAGAAGGTCTTCATCCTACTCAGTCAGGTTCTGTTCAATCCGCTGGTGTCGGGCATCCTGCTGGCCGCCATCCTGGCCGCCGTCATGTCGACCATCGACAGCCAGCTTCTGGTGTCCTCCTCGGCCATCACCGAGGACTTCTACAAGCAGATCCTGCGCAAGGAAGCCTCCGAAAAGGAACTCGTGTGGATCGGTCGCCTGTCGGTGCTGATCATCGCCCTGATCGCCACCCTGCTGGCGACGGATCGCGACAGCTCCGTCCTGTCCCTGGTGTCCTACGCCTGGGCAGGGTTCGGCGCCGCCTTCGGTCCGATCATCCTGCTCAGCCTGATGTGGCGCGGCCTCAGCCGCAACGGCGCGCTCTTCGGCATGATCGCCGGAGCCGTCACCGTGGTCGTCTGGAAGGCCCAGACCGGCGGCCTGTTCGACGTCTACGAAATCCTGCCGGGCTTCATCGTCTGTGGCGTCGTGGCGATCGTCGTGTCGCTCTACGGCAAGCCCGCCGGTGAAGACACCAAGGCCGAGTACGACCGCATCAGCGCCATGCTGAAGTAGGGCGCCCCTGATCCCCGGCGGGAGGGAGCCTTCCTCCCGCCGGGGCGTTTCCTTCCGTGAGACCCTCCTGCCGTTGGAGAGCCGACCCATGATCCGTTCGTCTTCCGAACCCGCCTATCCCGATTGGCGCGACACCCTCGCCGCCGCTTATCGCGCCGACGAGGACGCCGTCGTCGCCGGACTTCTGACGGAGGCCCGGTTCTCCGACGCGGCCAAGGCCGGTATCCACGAGCGGGCCAAGGTGCTGGTGGAAAGCGTGCGCGCCAACCGCTCGGCCAAGGGCGGCATCGACGCCTTCATGAACGAATACGATCTCTCCACTCAGGAAGGCCTGACCCTCATGTGTCTGGCCGAAGCCCTACTTCGCGTGCCGGACGCCGAAACCGCCGACAGCCTGATCCGCGACAAGCTCACGGGCACGGACTGGGAAAAGCACCTGGGCCATTCGCGCTCCATCTTCGTCAATGCCTCGACCATCGGCCTGATGATGACCGGGCGGGTGCTCGGTCCCAACGACCTGCCCGACGACGCGCCGACGGGCGTCATGCGCCGTCTGGTCTCGCGCCTGGGCGAGCCGGTGATCCGGCAGGCCCTGCGGCAGGCCATGCGCATCATGGGCAAGCAGTTCGTCCTGGGCCGCACCATCGAAGAGGCCATGGACCGCGCCCGCGAGCAGGAGGCCAAGGGCTATCGCTATTCCTACGACATGCTGGGCGAGGCGGCGCGCACCGAAGCCGACGCCCTGGCCTATTTCGAAGCCTATCAAACCGCTATTCACGCCATCGGCGAAGCCGCCAAGGGCAAGGGCGTGGAGGCCGGTCCCGGCATCTCCGTCAAGCTGTCGGCCCTGCACCCGCGCTATGAGCCGGGCAAGCGGGCCTTGATGCTCGACGTGCTGGTCGACCGCACCCGCAAGCTGGCCCATCTGGCCGCCCACTACAACATCGGCTTCTGCGTCGACGCCGAGGAAGCCGAGCGCCTGGAACTCTCCCTGGAGGTCATCGAGCGGGTTTACGACGATCCCATGCTCGGCGCCTGGACCGGGTTCGGGCTGGCCGTCCAGGCCTATCAGAAGCGCACCCGCGACGTGATCGACATCCTGGCCGGGATGGTCCGCCGCGTCGGACGCCGCATGAACGTCCGGCTGGTCAAGGGCGCCTATTGGGACACCGAAATCAAGAAGGCGCAGGAACTGGGCCTGCCCGACTATCCGGTGTTCACGCGCAAGACGGCGTCCGACGTCAGCTATCTGGCCTGCGCCAAGCGTCTGTTCGACTACGGCGATGCCTTCTATCCGCAGTTCGCCACCCACAACGCGCACACCGCCGCCGCCATCATCGAAATGGCCGACGGTCGGCCCTATGAATTCCAGCGCCTGCACGGCATGGGCGAAGAGCTGTACGACGAGATCGTGCCGCCCACGAAGATGGGCATCCCCTGCCGCATTTACGCCCCGGTGGGCGGCCATGCGGAACTGCTGTCCTATCTGGTCCGTCGCCTGCTGGAAAACGGCGCCAACACCAGCTTCGTCAACCGGCTGGTCGATGACCGCACGCCGGTCGAGGCGATCATCGCCGACCCCATGGAGCGCCTCGCGGCCTTGCCCGCCAAGCGTCATCCGCATATCCCCATGCCCGACGGCATCTATGGCCCGCGTCGCCGCAATTCGCGCGGCATTGATCTGTCCGACAGCGTGCGTCTGGACGGCTTGGCCGTCGACATGACCAAGGCCCTGGAGGACGGACCGCGCGTCGCCGGGCCGCTCATCAATGGTGCCCTGCGCGACCGCAAGGAGATCGAGGTCCGCGACCCCGCCGACCGCCGCCGCTTGGTCGGTCACGTCACCGAAGCGACGGTCGAAGAGGCCGACGAGGCCCTGGCCGTGGCCGAAGGCGCCTTCCTCCGTTGGACCGCGACGCCCGCCGGAGAACGCGCCCGCGTCTTCGAAAAGGCCGCCGACCTGATGGAAGAGCGCATCGCCGCCCTGATGGCCGTCTGTGTGCGCGAGGCGGGCAAGACCTTGCCCGACGCCGTGGCCGAGGTGCGCGAGGCCG
>CAZFRK010000133.1:2920-8081 GCA_964521375.1 uncultured Rhodobacterales bacterium | reverse complement strand
CCACCTGGATCCTGGAACTGGACCGCGGCCGCGCCATCCCGTTCGAAGGCAACTATTCCTCCTGGCTGGAGCAGAAGGAAAAGCGCCTGGAGCAGGAAACCGGCGAGGAAGCCGCCCGCCAGCGCACCATCAAGCAGGAACTGGAGTGGATTCGCTCCAACCCGAAGGGCCGCCAGGCCAAGCAGAAGGCACGTATCCAGGCCTTCGACGAACTGGTCGCCCAGAACGCCGACCGCCAGCCGGGCCGCGCGCAGATCGTCATCCCGACGCCGTCCCGCCTGGGCGGCAAGGTGATCCAGGTCGATGGCCTGACCAAGTCCTTCGGC
Organism: uncultured Rhodobacterales bacterium; assembly: GCA_964521375.1. Lineage (GTDB taxonomy): Bacteria > Pseudomonadota > Alphaproteobacteria > Rhodospirillales > Rhodospirillaceae > CAZFRK01. The sequence continues at coordinate 7,755 of CAZFRK010000133.1, read as the reverse complement.
GACCGCATCCTGATCGAGGACCTGTCCTTCAACCTGCCGCCGGGCGGCATCGTCGGCGTCATCGGCCCGAACGGCGTCGGTAAGACCACGCTGTTCAAGATGATCGCCGGTGTCGAAAAGCCCGATACCGGCTCGGTCACCATCGGCGACACGGTGAAGCTGGGCTATATCGATCAGGTGCGCGAGGCCCTGGACGACAACCGCACGGTCTGGGAGGAAATCTCCGACGGCCAGACGGAAATCGACCTCGGCAAGCGGACCATCCAGTCGCGCGCCTATGTCGGCTCCTTCAACTTCAAGGGCGGCGACCAGCAGAAGAAGGTCGGCCAGCTGTCGGGCGGTGAGCGCAACCGCGTCCACCTGGCCAAGATGCTGAAGTCCGGCGCCAACGTTCTGCTGCTCGACGAACCGACCAACGACCTGGACGTCGATACCCTGCGCGCCCTGGAAGACGCCCTGCTGACCTTCCCCGGCTGCGCCGTGGTCATCTCCCACGACCGCTGGTTCCTGGACCGCGTCGCCACCCACATCCTGGCCTTCGAGGGCGACAGCCACGTGGAGTGGTTCGAAGGCAACTTCGAGGACTACGAGGCCGACAAGAAGCGCCGCCTCGGCAACGACGCCACCGAGCCGCACCGCATCAAGTACAAGCCGGTGCACCGCTAAACGCGGGGTTCGCGTCGGAATGGGAAAAGGGCGGCTCGCGGGCCGCCCTTTTTCGTTGGCGGTCGCCGTCCTCAGTCGTCGCGGCTGGCGGTCAGCACTGGCGCGAACCCGGGTGTCTCGTCTTCCAGAAGGCCGAAGGGATCGGGGGACGAGCCTGAGTCGAAGCGGCGCGGCCCCGGCACGCCGCTGCCCATGACCGACAGGCGGTCCAGAATCGTCTTCATCCGGTGTTCGATCGGCCCGTCCTCCAGGCGCGGGTCCAGTTCGGCCAAGGGCTTGAGCAGGCGCGGCGGGATATAGACGTGCTTGTTCGTTTCGATATGGGTCAGGGCACCCGGTTCCGTCCAGCCGACGCGGAAGGTGTTGAAGGCCATGACGATGATGACGGCGTGCGGGTAGTAGGCCTGCAGAACCTCCAACTCGCGTGGTTTCATCATCGCCTTGCCGTCGGCCCGGATCGTGGACTTGAGCTGGATGAAGAAGCTGCGGTCGCCGCCGCGGTGGAAGGCGAAGAAATCCGGGCTGTGGCGCAAGTGAATCGCGGCGGTGTCGGTCATCTTCTTGATGACCGAGGTGTCGCCCGGAAACAGGCTTTCGTAGCCGTAGGGGCAAAGCGTATAGCCGTGGTGCTGGAAGACGGCCTCGAACATGGCCTCGGCGATCTTCCCTTGGGTGAAGTTGGCGAACTGAAAGTCTTTCTGCATGGCGTCCCCCTATCCATGGTTGTGGATAGCCTGAGGTGGCGCGTTTGGCAAGCCGGTGGTCACTTCTTTCCCCAGGGGCCTTGGGCGAGAAGCCCACGACGAAAAGCCCGCCTTGGCGGCGGGCTTGGTGGTCGGCGGTGCTTCAGGGGAGGGGAGGGCGGCGTCGGGGCCGTCCTCAGGCGCCGCGCAGGCGCTCCAACTGCTGGGCCAGCATGTCGTTCAGGGCGCCGACGCTGCCCTTGTCCTGGACGATGGAGGCGTATTCGGAGCGGTAGGTGATGGCCATGGAGACGCCTTCGACCTCCAGGTCGACGACCTTCATGCCCAGCGGGCCGTCCTCGCGCTCCCGCAGGCGCCAGCGCACGGTCAGCGGCTGCTGGCCGCCGGTCTGTTCGACCATGGTGTCGACGAAGGCCCCCTTGTCGCCGTCCGGCTGAACGCCGGCGGTCTTCAGCTGCTCGCCGCTGTAGTCCTTGAAGCGCCGCGCCCAGGTGTGGATGTTGACCTCCTGGAACAGATCGACGAAGCGGCTCTGCTCCTCGGGGGTGGCTTGGCGCCAGTAGCGGCCCAGGACGAAGCGGGCGATGGAGGGTACGTCGAAGTAGGTGGTGAAGAGCGAACGGAAGCGCTCGATCTTTTCCTCGTGGGGAATGTCCGCCTGTACGACGTCCTGAATGCCTTTCTCGGCCACGGTGCCGACGAAGGTCCGCGCCTTGTCCAGGTCGACCGCCCATGCCGCCGGGGCCGAGATGGCGAACACCAGGGCGACGGTCGTGGCGGTCAGGAAACGGGCGATCAGGGAACGGCGGGTCATGGAACGGCCTTGCTCGATCGGGGTGAGGCGAACGTTTGTCTCGGGAATCGGGAGGCCGCCGCCGGGACATCAAAGGGCCCGCGCGGCGACCGTCGTCGGTTCGTCAGTCCTTGAAGTCGAAGGCGCTGCCGTCGACGCCGCTGTCGGCGGAGCCACCGGCTTCCGCGTTGCGGATGGCGACGGCGCGCCACTGCGCGTAGGTGGTCCGCAGCGCCGCGTAGGTGTCCAGGGACGAGCGTTCGATCTCGTCGATGGCGTCCAGCATGTCGGTGCGCGTCGTCAGGGCGGTCATGCCGAGGCGGACGTAGCCCGCTTCCGGATCCCAGGACGGGTTCTGCGTGGCGGCGTAGACGCGGAACGGGTCCAGCGCCCAGTCCACGGCCACGCCGACGCCATCGCGCAGGTTGGACGGGCCGAGCAGCGGCAGCACCAGATAGGGGCCGGACCCGGCGCCGTGGACCGCCAGGGTCTGGCCGAAGTCCTCGTCGTGGTAGGGATAGCCCATGCCGTCTGCCACGTCGATGAGGCCGAGGACGCCGATGGTGGAATTGATCAGGAAGCGCATGGCCGTATTGCCCGCGCGGTCCCATTCCCCCTGAAGGGAGTCGTTGAGCAGGACGATGGGCGACTTCAGATTGCGCAGCGCGTTACGCACGCCGTCGCGCGCCGGGTCCGGGACACCGGCCCGGTAGGCATAGGCCAGCGGGCGCACCAGAACGTGGTCCAGATACCAGTTCACGCCGTAGATGGCGCGGTTGAACGGTTCCAGCGGATCGTTGGCCGGCGCCGGGTCGGTGACGGCGGCCACCTGTTGCACCTCTGCATCACCTGTGCTGATTCCGCTGTCGGCGGACGGCGCGGCGGCCTCGGAGACCGTCACGGCGGGGCCGTCGGCGACCGGCCCGGCGGCCAGGGCGGCGTCAGGGGCATCGGTGGTCTGGCAGGCGGCGAGAGCCAGCAGCGCGACCGAGGCGGTCGCGGCCCGAAGGCTCCGGCGCAGGACGCCAAGTCGGGCCTCGCCCGAAGCAGTAAGCGCGGTTCGCGTCGTCATGGGAACGCAACTATTCCTTATCCCTGGCCCCTGTCCGAGCCCGCCGCGAGGCGACGCGGGCCGAGGGACACCCCATTCAGAACTGTGACCGTAGAAGGGTTATCACAGGCGTGCCCCCGAAACTAGCGAGCAACCCCCCCACACGGAAGCATCCGAACGGGCATGTTGCCAAACTGCAACAGTTCGTGGCGGTGCCGTGAAAGGCTTGCGCGAAACACCATTATTGATATAAACATATCTTTATATTCATTGCGCGACGGAGGAAGCGTGGACCAGGTGTTGGCGGCCTTGCGGGCGGCGGGAGAGGAGACGCGGTTGCGTCTGCTCGCCCTGTGCGCGCGCGCCGACCTCACGGTGTCGGACCTGACCCGTATCCTGGGCCAGAGCCAGCCGCGCATCTCCCGCCATTTGAAGGTGCTGTGCGAATCGGGCCTGCTGGCCCGCCTGCGGGAGGGGAGCTGGGTCTTCTATCGCCCGGCCATGGACGGCCCCGGGGCCGACGTGGCGCGCCGGGTGGTCGCCATGCTGCCCGAGGACGATCCCGTCCTGTTGCGCGATCGCGGTCGCATGACGGCGATCCAGGAGGAGCGCGCCTTCTCGGCGGCCTCCTATTTCCGCGACAATGCCGCGCAATGGGATGCCATCCGCTCCCTGCATGTGGACGAGGCCGAGGTGGAGCGGGCGCTGGTCAAGGCCCTGGAGGCGGACGGCGACGGCTCGCTCGGCGATCTGGTGGACATCGGCACCGGCACCGGGCGCATGCTGACCCTGCTCGGTCCCAAGGCCGAACGCGCCATCGGCATCGACCAGAGCCGGGAGATGCTGGCCGTCGCGCGGGCCGCCCTGGACGCCGCCGACCTGCGCCATTGCCTGGTCCGCCTGGGCGATATCTACGGATTGCCTCTGGACGGCGGCAGCGCCGACGTGGTGGTCATCCATCAGGTGTTGCACTACGCCGAGCGGCCCGCCGCCGCCATCGCCGAGGCGGCGCGCCTGCTGTGTCCCGGCGGTCGGCTGGCGGTCGTTGACTTCGCGCCCCACGACCTGGAAAACCTGCGTGAGGAACACAACCACCGGCGTCTCGGCTTCGCGCCCGAGGAGGTCGCCGACTGGTGCCTTCAGGCCGGGCTCGTCCTGCGCGATACCCTTGCCCTGCCGGGCAAGCCCTTGACCGTCTTGTTGTGGCTGGCCGAGCGGCCCGTCACGCCCCTTCCCCCCGCCGAGGCTTCCGAGCGGAGCACCGGCCCCCAGCCCGTGGGAGATCACCCGTGACCGACACCGTCGACGTCAGCTTCGAGTTCTTCCCCCCGAAGACCGAAAAGATGCAGGAGACCTTGTGGTCCTCCATCCGCCGCCTGGCGCCGTTGAAGCCGTCCTTCATGTCCGTGACCTACGGGGCGGGCGGCTCGACCCGCGAGCGCACCCACGAGACGGTGACGGCCATCCAGGCCGAGACGGGGATCCCGGCCGCCGCCCACCTGACCTGCGTCGCCGCCACCCGCGATGAGGTCGATACGGTGGCCCGTGCCTATTGGGACGCCGGAATCCGCCGCATCGTCGCCCTGCGCGGCGACCCGCCGGAAGGCATCGGCCAGGCCTA
>CAZFRK010000133.1:0-2820 GCA_964521375.1 uncultured Rhodobacterales bacterium | reverse complement strand
CGCGGCGGGCGCCGACATGGTGCAGTCCAACACCTTCGGCGGGTCGCCCATCACGCTGGGTGAGTTCGGCTTGCAGGACGAAGCCTTCGAGCTGAACAAGCGGTCCATCGAGATCGCCCGCGAGGCCGCCGAACAGTTCGCCTCCGACGGTCGGACCCGCTTCGTGCTGGGCGGCATCGGTCCGGGCACCAAGCTGCCGAGTCTGGCGCATATCGACTACGATAGCCTGGAGGCGGCCTATGTGATCCAGGCCAAGGGCCTGATCGCCGGCGGCTGCGACGCCGTCCTGATCGAGACCTGCCAGGACCCGCTGCAGTTCAAGGCCGCCATCAACGGCGTGAAGATCGCCCGCGAGGCCGCCGGGGTCGCCATGCCGATCCTGTTGCAGGTGACGGTGGAAACCACCGGCACCATGCTGGTCGGCACCGACATCGCCGCCGCCGCCACCATCGCCCACAGCCTCGGCGTCGACAGCCTGGGGCTGAACTGCGCCATGGGTCCGGCGGAAATGGCCGAGCACGTCAACTGGCTGGGCGAGAACTGGCCGGGCTTCATCAGCCTGCAGCCCAACGCGGGCCTGCCGGAACTGCGTGACGGCCAGACCTACTATCCGCTTCAGCCCAAGGAACTGGCCGACTGGCACAAGCGGTTCCTGGCCGAGGACGGCATCAACATGGTCGGCTCCTGCTGCGGCTCGACGCCCGACCACACCGCCGCCGTCGACGCCATGCTGCGCGAGTTGGGCGGGGACGCCCACCGCCCGGCGCCGGTCAAGCGCGTCGTTCAATGGGTGCCCGGCGCGGCGTCGCTTTATTCGCGCGTCGACCTGCGCCAGGAAAACGCCTTCCTGTCCATCGGCGAACGCTGCAACGCCAACGGCTCCAAGAAGTTCCGCCAGTTGCAGGACGCCGAGGATTGGGACGGCGCCGTCGCCATGGCCCGCGAGCAGGTCAAGGAAGGCAGCCACACCATCGACGTCTGCACGGCCTTCGTCGGACGCGACGAAATCAGCGACATGACCAACGTGGTCAGCCGCATGCGCGGCCAGGTCAACGCGCCGCTGGTCTTCGACAGCACCGAGACGCCGGTCCTGGAAGCGGCGCTGAAACTCTATGGCGGCAAGTCGATCATCAACTCGATCAATTTCGAGGACGGTGAACAGCAGGCCGAGGATCGCATCAAGCTGGCCCGCAAGTTCGGCGCCAGCCTGATCGCCTTGACCATCGACGAAGAGGGCATGGCCAAGACCGCCGACAAGAAGTTGGAGGTCGCCAAGCGTCTCTATGACTTCGCCGTCACCAAGCACGGCCTGCCGGCCTCGGACCTGATGTTCGACCCGCTGACCTTCACCATCTGCACCGGCAACGAGGACGACCGCCGCCTGGGGCTGGAGACCCTGGAGGCGATCAAGCGCATCCGCGAGGAATTGCCCGAGTGCCAGATCGTGCTCGGCCTGTCCAACATCTCCTTCGGCCTGAAGCCCGCCGGGCGCCACGTCCTCAATTCCGTGTTCCTGGACGAAGCGGTGAAGCACGGCATGACCGGGGCCATCGTCCACGTCTCCAAGATCAAGCCGCTGCACAAGATCCCCGAGGAAGAGGTCCAGGCGGCGCTCGACCTGATCTACGCGCGCGGCGAGGGCGCCCAGGCCCTGCACACCTTCATCGACATGTTCAAGGACCGCGTGGCGGGCGCGGAAACCGAGAAGAAGCGTCCGACGACCATCGAGGAACGCCTGGAACAGCGCATCGTCGACGGCGACCGCACCGGCCTGGAGGCCGACCTGGACGAGGCGATGGAAAAGTACGCGCCGCTGGACATCATCAACACCCACCTTTTGGGCGGCATGAAGGTCGTCGGCGAGCTGTTCGGCTCCGGCCAGATGCAGTTGCCCTTCGTCCTGCAGTCGGCGGAGACCATGAAAGCCGCCGTCGCCCACCTCGAACCGCACATGGAAAAGATCGAGGGCCAGGAAAAGGGCATCCTGGTGCTGGCGACCGTGAAGGGCGACGTCCACGACATCGGCAAGAACCTGGTCGACATCATCCTGACCAACAACGGCTACAAGGTCGTCAACCTGGGCATCAAGCAGCCGGTCCAGGCGATCATCGACGCCGCCAAGGAACACAAGGCCGACGCCGTCGGCATGTCCGGCCTGCTGGTCAAGTCCACGGTCATCATGCGCGAGAACCTGGAAGAGATGACCCGCCACGGCTTGGACGTTCCCGTCATGCTCGGCGGCGCCGCCCTGACCCGCAAGTTCGTCGAGGAGGATTGCCGCGCCGCCTATGAAAGCGGCGCCGGACGCGTGGCCTATGCCCGCGACGCCTTCGACGGCCTCAACCTGATGGCCCGCATCGCCGAGGGCACCTTCGACGGCTACATCGCCGAGACCGGCGAGAAGCGCGCCGCCCGACCGTCGGCCACCAAGGCCACCCCGGCCAACGAGGACGCGCCGACGATCACCGAGCGCCCGGTGGATTGGGACGAGATCAAGACCCGGCGTCAGGAGCTGGCGGCCGAGAACGACATCCCCGAGCCGCCGTTCTGGGGCGCCAAGCTGGTGACCGACGTGCCGCTTCCGGCCCTGGTGCCCTACCTGAACGAGGTGATGCTGTTCCAGTTCCAGTGGGGCTTCAAGAAGGCGGGCAAGGACCGCGCCGAATGGCGCAAGTGGATCGACAGCGACGTGCGTCCCATCCTCAAGCGCATGCTGGACCTCTGCACGGCGGAGGACATCCTTCATCCGCAGGCCGCCTACGGCTATTGGAAGGCGGCCAGCGAGGGCGACACCGTCATCCTGTTCGAGGAGGACGGCAC
>CAZFRK010000132.1:0-8214 GCA_964521375.1 uncultured Rhodobacterales bacterium | reverse complement strand
AGCACAAGGAATATCCCGACGCCGCCCGGGCGCGGCGCCAGCAGGGCACCGTGCTGCTGCGATTCGTGATGGACCGCTCCGGCAGGGTGCTGTCGCACGCTATCGTCCAGGGCTCGGGCTACCGCCTGCTCGACGGCGAGGTGCCGCGGATGCTGCGCCGGGCCGAGCCGTTGCCGGCGCTGCCGGCCGACATGCCCGGCGCGACGCTGGAACTGGTCGTGCCCATCGTCTTCGCCTTGCGATAGGCGGACACGCCCGGGGGCGGGGCGGTCCATCGTGGCTCTCCCGTGATAAATTGATATTGCGAGGCATTATCAAGTCGTGTATCCAGGCTGCGGTCGGCACGACGTCCGACCCACGCCATCGCATACGGCGAGGAACCGGGATGAGGAGGAAGGCAATGGCGGAGCCGCCGCGCGCTCGCGGTCACGAGGCCGAGCCCCCCACGGCCGGGGCACCGCGCCGGCTGAGCAGCGCGGAGCTGTTCGCCGGCACGCGCGAGGTCGTGATCGACCACGAGACCGAGGCCTACCGACTGCGCTGGACCAGCAAGGGAAAGCTGATCCTGACCAAGTAGGCACGACGTCCAGACATCGAACCAGCGAGTCCGAGCCAGCCACCGACGACCCACCCATCGGGTCTCAGGCAGCCAGCCAGGATGCAAATCCGAAGCAGGCAAACCGAGGGGTTGGCATGAAGACCAGGAGGACCGGCCGCGCCGCAGCGGCCACGCTTTTCACCGTTACCGCCCTGGCCACGGGCACCGTGGCGCCGCAGGCCATCGCCCAGGACGCGGCGAGCCCGGCCGAGGTCGCCGCGTCCGGGGAGGGCGCCGCCGTCCGCCTGGCGCCGATCTCCGTCACCGCGACGCGCGGCCCGGCGGAGGCCTTCTCCTACCCCGGCATGGTGACGGTGGTCGGGTCCGAGGAGATGGACACCATGATGCCGTCGTCGCCGGACGACATCCTGCGCTGGGTGCCCGGCGTCGAATTCACCGGCGGTCCCCGGCGGACCGGCGAAACCCCCAGCATCCGCGGATTCTCCGGGGCGGACGTGGTCATCATGATCGACGGCGCGCGGCAGAACTTCGGCTCCGGCCACGACGGGCGCTTCTTCATCGACCCCAGCGTCCTGCGCGAGGTCGAGGTTCTGCGCGGCCCGGCCTCGGCCCTTTACGGCAGCGGCGGCACGGGCGGCGTGATCGAATTCCGCACCAAGTCGGCGGACGATTTCCTGGCCCCAGGCGAAACGGCGGGCGTCCGCGTCACCACCGGCGTCCAGAGCGCCGACTACGAGCGCATGGCCGGTATCACCGCCTTCGCCAAGCCCCTGGCCGACCTGGACGTCCTGGCCAGCTTCACGCTGCGCAAGTCCGGCTCCATCAACCTGGGCGACGGCACCCAGCTCGGCCAGACCGACGACGATATCGGCGCGGGCATGGCCAAGGTCGGCTACGACCTGACCGAGGATCATTCCCTCGAAGCCTCCTTCGTGCGGTTCGACAATACCGCCCAGGAGCCGAACAACGGCCAGAGCGCCTCCGGCGACGAGGTCGAGAAGACCATGATCTCCGACACCTGGCGGGCGTCCTATGCCTACGACAATCCGTCGGACGCGCTGTTCGACGTCGACGCCAGCGTCTATTACACCGACTTCACCGCCGACGAGGCGCGCCTGGACACGGTGGGCGGCGGTCCCGTGGGCGAGGTGCTCAAGCGCGATGTCGATACCCTCGGCTTCCGGCTCGACAACCGCTCGCGCCTGACTCTGTCCGACGGCGCCCACGTCACCTTCACCTACGGCGCCGAAGGCTACCGCGACCAGCAGGACGGCAGCGCCGGGGCCGGGGAGCGCGGCGGCGTACCCGACGCCGAGGCCGAGTTCGCCGCCGGGTTCGCCCAGGCGCAGGTCAGCCTGACGGAGCCCTTCGGCGTCCTGCCGGGCGAACTGCGGATCATTCCCGGGGTGCGCTACGACAGCTATTCCTCCAGCAGCGCGCTGGCCGCCGACAACAGCGACGACGCCGTGTCGCCGCGCCTTGGCCTCAGCTACCTGCCGACCGACTGGTCGCTGTTGTTCGCCAACTACGCCCAGGCCTTCCGGGCGCCGACCATCAACGAGCTTTACACCTCCGGGACCCATTTCCAGATCGCCGTCGGCGCGGGCATCACCAACCGCTTCGTCTCCAACGCCGATCTCAAGCCGCAGACCACCGAGACCTACGAATTCGGCGGCGGCCTGGACTTCGACGACGTGGCGACGCCGGGCGACCGGGCGACGGTGAAGCTGTCCCACTACCTGACCTACGGCGAGGACTTCATCGACCTTCAGGTCAACCAGCCGACCATGTTCGTCGACTGCAACCCCTTCATCGCCGGGGCTTGCGACGGCACCACCCGGTCGGTCAACGTGGCCGACGCCGAATTGCGCGGCACCGAACTGGAAGGCTCCTACGAGAACGACCGCGTCCGCCTGGGCCTCGGCTTCTCCACCGTCAACGGCGAGAACCAGACCACCGGCGCCAAGCTGGGCGTCCTGACGCCGCCGGAACTGACCCTGCGGGCGGCCCTGAAGCTGCCCGAACACGACTCCCTGGTCGGCTGGCGGATGCTGGCCGCCGACGAGTTCGACAAGGTCAACGCGACCTCGGACGTGCGCGGCGGCTACGCCGTCCATGACGTCTGGGCCTCGTGGCGGCCCGCCGACGATCTGCTCGCCGGGCTGGACGTGACGCTCGGCGTCAAGAACGTCTTCGACAAGGCCTACACCCGCGTCGCCGCCAGCGCGCTGGAGCCGGGCCGCGACTACACCGCGACGGTCAGCTACGGCGTGACCTGGTGAAGAAGGAGAGTTTCGTCATGGAAGGACAAACCGACATGCGCGTTTCGACCGAGTCCGGCGCCGCCAATCTTCTGGCCCGCTATGAAAGCCTGCTGGCCGCGGAAGGCACCATCCGCGCCCGCGACGCGGCCGACCGCCTGGGTGCCAGCGAGGCCGAACTGGTCGCCGCCCGGTGCGGGCGCGGCGTCACCCGCCTGGAGGCGCGGTGGTCGGAACTGATCGAGGCCATGCCCGGCCTGGGCCGGGTCATGTGCCTGACCCGCAACGATTACGCCGTCCACGAAAAGACCGGTGTCTTCGAAGGCATCTCCCTGGGCGAGGACCGCGGCCTGGTGGTCGGCCCCGACATCGACCTGCGACTGGCCATGACCCGCTGGCGCCACGCCTACGCGGTGGTCGAGGAGAGCGATCATGGTCCCCGGCGCGGCCTCCAGCTGTTCGACGCCTACGGCACCGCCGTCCTGAAGGTCTACCTGCGGGACGACGGGGCGGTCGCCGCCTTCGACGCCCTGGTCGCCGCCCTGCGGTCCTACGATCAGGCCCCCGGCGACCGGATGGAGGCGCCGCCGGTTCCGGTCGCCGACCGCCCGGACGCCGACATCGACGTGGACGGGTTGCGCCGCGCGTGGGACGGCCTGGACGACGTGCACGCCTTCATCCACATGCTGCGGGATTTCGGCGTCGGGCGCGCCCAGGCCTGTCGGCTAGCCGGGGCGGAGCGGGCCGAGCGCCTGGACGCGACCGCCTTCGTCGCCGCCCTGGAGGGCGCCTCGGCGCGGGACCTGTCGGTGATGATCTTCGTCCCCAGCCCCGGTGTCGTGCAGATCCACACCGGCCCCGTGCGGCGCCTGAAGCGCGTCGGCGACTGGTTCAACGTCCTGGACCCCGGCTTCAATCTGCATCTGCGCGACGGCGGCATCGCCGAGGCGTGGCTGGTGCGCAAGCCGACCCGCCACGGGATCATCAGTTCGCTCGAGGTGTTCGATGATCGCGGCGGCCAGATCGCCTGGATGTTCGGCTATCGCGACCGCGACCAGCCGGAACGGGACGCCTGGCGCGCCTTGCTCGCCGACCTGCCGCGCCTCGGGGCGAAGGGAGCGGCCTGATGCGCTTCGCCCAGACCCTTTCTCGATCCGCGGCCCGGTCCCTGACCCTGGGCGCCGCCCTGATCGTCCTGGCCTGCGCCGCGACGACCGCCGCCCGGGCCGCCGACCAACCCCCCGAGCGCCCCGTCGAGCGCCCCGTCGAGCGTATCGTCTCCATCGGCGGGGCGGTGACGGAAATCGTCCATGCCTTGGGGGCGTTGGACCAAGTGGTCGCCGTCGACACCACCAGCACCTGGCCGGAAGAGGCCGAGGCCCTGCCCGACGTCGGCTATATGCGCCGCCTGTCGCCGGAGCCGGTGCTGGCCTTGGAACCGACCCTGGTGCTGGCGGTCGAGGACGCCGGACCGCCGTCGGCCCTGGACCAGTTGAAGGCCGCCGGGGCGCGCGTCGTCACCATCGCCGACGATCCGTCACCGGAAGGGGTGGTGGCCAAGGTCCGCGCCGTCGCCGCCGCCCTGGGGCGGCAGGCGGCGGGGGAGGCCCTGGTCGCCCGCCTGGACGACGAGTTCGCGGCGCTGCGCGAGGCCGTCGCCGCCCTGCCGGACAGGCCGCGCGTGCTGTTCCTGCTGTCGGTGGGCCGGGGGGCGCCCCTGGTCGCCGGGCGGGAGACCTCCGCCGCCGGGATCATCGCCTTGGCCGGGGGGCGCAACGCCGTCGAGGGCTTCACCGACTTCAAGCCCCTGACGCCGGAAGCCGCCATCACCGCCGCCCCGGACATCATCCTGGTGCCCGAACGCAGCGTGCCGTTGCTGGGCGGCCCGGAGGCCATCCTGGCGCGCCCGGAACTGGCGGCGACACCGGCGGGCCGGGCGGGCCGCCTGCTGGCCATGGACGCCCAGCTTCTGCTCGGCTTCGGGCCGCGCACGCCGGACGCCATCCGCCGCCTGGCCGCGGCCCTGCATCCGGGGATATCGCTTCCCGGCGCCGACGGATCGTGACCGGAGGGAGGTGGATATGTCGGTGATGGTGGCGGCGTTGCGGTCGCTGCGCCTCGGGTCGCGCTCCCGTCCGGAGCTGCTGTTCGTCGGTCTCGGCGCGTTCCTGGTCGTCGCTTGGGCCTTGGCCGTCGGCCAGGGGGCGGTGGCGATCTCGCCGGGGCAGGCGGCGGCCATCCTGGCCGCCCAGGTCGGGGTGGAGCTGCCCTGGACCTTCGACGAGGCGCAGCGCGCGGTCCTGCTCTCCATCCGCCTGCCGCGGTCGATCCTGGCGGTGCTGGTCGGCGCCGCCCTGGCCGTCGGCGGCGGCGCCTTGCAGGGGTTGTTCCGCAATCCGCTGGCCGACCCGGCACTGATCGGCGTCAGCACCGGGGCCGCCCTGGCCGCCGCCCTGGCCATCGTCGGCGGATCGGCCATGGTCGCCGTCCTGCCCGCCGCCCTGTTGCCCTACCTCCTGCCGGTGGCCGCCTTCGCCGGTGGGCTGGCGTCCACCCTGACCGTCTACGCCATCGCCAGCCGGGGCGGTCGGACCGAGGTCGCGACCATGCTGCTGGGCGGCGTCGCCATCAACGCCATCACCGCCGCCGGTATCGGGTTCCTGATCTTCGCCAGCAGCGACCAGCAGTTGCGCGACCTGAACTTCTGGATGCTTGGCAGCCTGGGCGGCATGACGTGGGACGGCATCCTTCCGGCCCTGCCGCTGATCGTCCTGCCGACGCTGGCCCTGCCGTTCCTGGCGCGCCACCTCAACGCCCTGCTGCTGGGGGAGACGGAAGCCCTCCACCTGGGGTTCGACGTGGAATGGACCAAGCGCCTGACCGTCGTCCTGGTGGCGTTGGCGGTCGGCGCCTCGGTCGCCCTGACCGGGGTGATCGGCTTCGTCGGCCTGGTGGTGCCACACCTCATCCGCCTGGTGGCGGGACCGGACCACCGCGTCCTGCTGCCCGCCTCCATGCTGCTGGGGGCGGCGTTTCTTCTGGTCGCCGACCTGGGGGCGCGGACGCTCGCGGTTCCGGCGGAGCTGCCCATCGGCATCGTCATGAGTTGCGTCGGCGGCCCCTTCTTCCTGTGGCTGCTGCTGCGCCGCCGCGACCTGGGCCTGTGGTAGGAAAGGACCGACGACGATGCTGGAAGTCCGAGACGTCACCCTGCGCCGCGACGGCCGCCCGATCCTGGACGGCGTCACCCTGGGCGTGCGGCCCGGCGAGGTGGTCGCCATCCTGGGACCCAACGGCGCGGGCAAGTCGACCTTGCTGCATGTTCTATCGGGGGCGCTGACGCCCGACGGCGGGACGGCCCTGTTGGACGGCCAGCCGCTGGGCGCGGTCGCGCGCGCGGTCCTGGCGCGGCGGCGGGCGGTTCTGCCGCAGGCCTCGGTCCTGAGCTTTCCGTTCCGGGTGCGCGACGTGGTGCGCCTGGGCCGCGGTCCCCATGAGGGCCGCGGATCGCGGGCCGCCCACGCGGCGGCGGTCGAGGCCGCCATGGGCGAGACCGAGGTCCGCCATCTGGCCGACCGCGTCTATACCACCCTGTCGGGCGGCGAGCGCCAGCGCGTGCAATTGGCCCGTGTCCTGGCGCAGATCGCCGAGACGTCGGACGACCAGGGAGCGCGCTATCTGCTCCTCGACGAGCCGACCAACGCGCTCGACCTGTCCCACCAGCAGTCGTGCCTGAGCGTCGCCGGACAGGTCGCCCGGCGCGGCGGCGGCGTGGTGGCGGTCCTGCACGATCCCAATCTTGCCGCCCTGCACGCCGACCGTATCGTCGTCGTCCGGGACGGGCGCGTCGCCGCCATGGGGACGCCGGAGGCCGTTCTGACCCCCGCCACGCTCCGACGGACCTACGGCATGGAGGTCATCGTCGGGCGTCATCCCAGTCGCGGCTGTCCTACCGTCTATCCCGCTTGACCGGCGGTGTCGGGCGCTTCGGGCCTGTCGGAAAGACAGCCTCGGAAAAGGGGTGGAGGTTCCGGTGGGACTTTGGTACAAACATGAAAATGCGAAGCGTTCTCATTTGAACCATTCTGAACCAGCCCCGCCAAGGGGCCTGACGACAAGGAGCCGCCGATGTCTCCGTCCCCCGCCGCCACCTGGGCGACCTACTCCACCGCCGACGCCGATGCCCGGACGGTGCCCGAGGACTTCGATCCCCGCCGCACCGCCACCGTTCTCCGCGACCTCGCCAATCCCTGCCGCTTCGGCGTCCTGTCCATGCTGTGCGAAGGCGAACAATGCGTTGGCGTCATGGGCGCGCGCCTGGGGCTGAGCCAATCGGCCCTGTCGCAGCACCTCGGTCGCTTGCGGCAGGCCCGTCTGGTGACCACGCGGCGCGCCCAGCAACGGGTGTTCTATTCCCTGGCATCCCCCGAGCTGCGCCCGCTGATCCACCTGATCGCCGAGGGATGCGCCCAATTGAGCGCCCACACCCGCCGGGAGCGGCCCGGGCGCGCCGGGCGCCATGGCTTCGCCGTCGCCGCCGAGTAGGAGGGCTGTCATGACCAGCCCGTCGCTCGCCATCCGGACCGCCCGCCGGCGCATCGACGAGGTTCCGTCCAAATGGCATTGCAGCATCATCGGCACCTGCCTGACGCTGCCGGACCTGCGCAAGATCACGCGCAAGGCGTCCTTCAACCTGCCGCCGGACGCCGACGACTACCGGCTGCACGGCGCCGTGGTGCAGTGGGCGAGCCAGTCGGTCATGCTCGCCAAGATGCTGACCAAGCATCTCGACAAGCGGTTCGCCCCCCAGATCAGTCGTTTCTCCCGCGCCAGGGAGGCAACGGATCTGGCCGCCCTGTGGGACCGCGCCGTCGAAGCAGGGGACGTGCCGGGGGCCTATTGGGCCTTGATGACCCATCCCCTGGAATGCGGCGCCCTGCGCGACCGGGCCTATGGCGAGGTGCACATGCTGTCGCACCTGTCCGGGGCCACCCAGCGGGTCGACATGCGGCGCCTCAGTCGGCTGGAGGAGGAACTGGCCGAACGCGAGGCCGAGGTGCGCGCCCTGACCGCCGAGCGGGCGGCGCTGCGGGAAACCGTCGCCGCCGCCGACCGGCGCGTCGCCGAGGCGGAGCTTCTGGCGCGGCGCGGCGAGGCCCTGGAACGCCGCATCGCCGAGCTTGAGTCGGGACGTGTCCTGTGCGGGCTGAAGGGCGACCTTTGCGCCACCCGCCGCCTTCTGGACGAGCGCGAGATCCATCTGGCCCGCGCCCGCGCCGAATTGGAGACCGAGCGGTCCTCGGTCGAGCGCCTGGAAAAACTGACCCGCCATCTGTCGGGGCGCGTCGCCGACATGGAACTGCGCCTGCGTGAGCAGGCCGCCGCCTATCGGTC
>CAZFRK010000131.1:0-8236 GCA_964521375.1 uncultured Rhodobacterales bacterium | reverse complement strand
GTCGCCCGTCCGATGTTGCCCGCCACCAGCGGCAGGTCGGCGGCCAGGGCGGCCTCGGCGATGGGTTGGTACATGCTCCAGGCGGGCCAGCCGCGGTCTTCCCAGCGTAGCGCCGGTCCTAGGGCGGCGGCGTCCTTGGACCCCTCCTTTTCCCAGGCGTCCAGGGCCGGGGCGACCTCGTCGTCGATCTGTTCGAACACCACGGCGGGGCGGCGACCGGCGGCGGTCAGGGCGTCGAGGATCGCCGCCTGAAGGCCGTGGTGGTCGGCGTTGTCGTGCCGTTCCCCAGCCAGGACGTAAGGCGTTGCGACCAGCCGGGCGAAGGCCTCCGCCGCCGGAATCAGCCGGTTCGCCGCGACGTCGTAGACCTGTCCGGCCAACGGATGCGGCCGCTCCAGGGGGCTTCGCCAGTCGGTCGGCGGCCAGGAAGGCGTGGTGGCGCCCGAGGTTCCCGAGGGGGACGTCGCGGCGGCGGGCGCGGCGGCGATCGTGGCGAGGACGACAAGACCGAGGGCGGCGGACGGTAGGCGGGGCATGCGAAAACTCCGGTGGCCGGGGGGCGGTTTCCTAGATGCGCCGTCCGGTGGGCGGGTGCAAGGTTGTTTCCCCCGGCGGGGGGTGCGAGACTGAGGCCTCCTCCGTCGACACGGCCACAGGAGACAGCGGCGTGACCGAAGCCAACGATCCCGCCTTCAGCCAGCGCACCTTTGACGGAACGTTGCGGCTGATCGAGGACCTGAGGGACCATATCACGTCCGGCGCGGGGCGCGATGGGGGCGCCGACGCGGGCGTGGAACCGGCGTCACGCATGCGGGCCGCCCGCGACATCGCCCGCCTGACCAACCGCTCGACCGCGGCCATGTCCATCCTGCTCCTGCACCGCGCCCTGGAAGACGGGCAGGGCGGCGACATTCCCGACATTCCCGCCCGGCTGGAGGAACTGATGGAGGCCATGATGGTCCCGTCCCCGGTCGATGCCCTGGACTCCGTGCCGCTGCCGCCCGCCGTCGCCGACCTGATGGCGCGGGCCGAGGCCCTGTTCGCCGACGTCCAGAGGGTCGGCGGCATGATCCGGGGACGTGTCCTGTCCTGACGCCGGCAGTGACCGCCTCCGGTGGAGGCGGATCCGTCGCGGGGGACAGACCTTAGCGGGGGAGCGACCTGGTCAGGGGGCGACCGGCACCACGCCTTGTGCCAGGGTCAGCTCCCCGAACTGGCCGTCGAACCGGATCCCGGCCCGCATGGCCCAAATGCTCTGCTGGAAGAACAGCGGGATGATGGCCCGCTCGTTGGCGGCCCGCCGCACGGCCTGCTGAACCAGGGCCTCACGCTCCCGGGAGTCCGCGGTCTTCACCGCGCGGGTCAGGATGGCGTCGGTCTCGGCGTCTCCCCAGCCGCCGCGGTTCAGCGCCCCTTGCCCGGGCGCGTCGACCGACGGGCGTCCCAGAAAGGCCAGGAGGGCCTCCGCCGCGTCCCCCGTGTCGATGGCCAGCCCGGCCAGATAGGCCGAATAGGCGCCGTCCGAGGCGAGGCGGAAGAAGGGAGCCGCGGGCAAGCATTCGGCGGTCGCCTCGATGCCCAGGCGATCGAGCATGCGGGCCACCGTCTCGGCGACCTGAACATCGGCCACATAGCGGTCGCGCGGGCAATGCAGTGTCAGCCGAAAGCCCTTGGCGTATCCCGCCTCGACCATGAGAGCGCGGGCGTCGCCCAGCGCGTAGCGCGGAGGCGGCAGGCCGGGGGCATGGCCGATGGAGTCCGGGGCCAGGAGTTGCCCGGCGACCGTCCCGTAGCCTTGCAGGACGTCCCGCAGCAGGCCGATCCGGTCGATGGCCAGGTCGATGGCTTGGCGGACCTTGGCGTCGCGCAGGGGGTTGGCGATCACGTCGCCGGTATGGCCCGTGACGTGGGGCGAGGTTTCGCGCCCGACGTCCAATCCGATATAGATCAAGCGGTTGGAGGGGGAGGCGCTGACCCGCAAAGAGGGATTGGTCATCAGGCGGGCGGCGTCCACGGGCGGCACGATCTCGATCAGATCGACGGTGCCGTCCAGCAGCGCCGCAAGCCGTCGGGCATCATTGGGCATGAGGTGCAGCGTGACCCGGTCCCAGGGGGGGCGACCGCCCCAATAGTCCGGGTTGGCGGTCAAGTGGAGGCTGTCTCCCATGTCGCCGCCGGTCAGGCGATAGGGGCCGGTGCCGTTCGACCGCGCCGGGTCGGCGAAGGCCTCGCTGGGGACCGTCTCCAGCGTCGCCGGGACGATCAGCAGGTTGACCAAACGGCGCGGCAGGTAGGGCATCGGTTGGTCGGTTTCCAGGCGCACCGTCAGGTCGTCCAGGGTCCGCACGGCGGTCACGTGGGACAGCGCCTCGGCCTGGGAAAACGGGCTAAGGGTCAGGCTGGCGGGTCGGCGGAGGCTGGCGGCCACGTCCTGGGCGGTGAAGGGGCGCCCGTCGTGGAACCGGACGCCGGGCCGCAGGTGGAAAACCCAGGCCCGCGGCTCCGGGGATTCCCACCGGACCGCCAGGGCGGGCACCAGGGTTCCGCCCGCCGTATTGGTCAGAAGCGGGTCGAAGACGTGTCGGGCGACCGTCTGGTTCGGGGTGTAGCGGTGGTAGTGCGGATCCAGCGAGGTAACGGCGGCGCCGAGCGCGATGTCGAGATGCGTTGGCGTTGGCGTCGGCGGCGTGGGCGCCTCGGCCCGGGCCGACGGCCAGGGCGCGCCCAACAGGCAGCCCAGCAGCAAAAGGCCGAAACCCTTGCCCACCGTGCGGCGACTCCGTCGTCGGACGATCCCCAAGCTGTCCCGTTTCGCCACCGTGCCTCTTTCCGCCGGCATTTTTCCCCTGATTGAATGATAGAGCCGCCGATGGGGTGGTGCCAAGGCCGGATATTCCACCGTTCACGCGCCGTTCGAAGCACGGCGGCTCCGGGGAACGTCTCGCGCACTGGTGGGCGACGGGGATTGGTGGTAACCCTTTCAAGGGGGAGAAAGGCGGAACAGCCGTTGATTCGGGGTCGATGCTGGACGATGTGACACAGAAGGGTCCGACCAAACCCTCCCGCCCCGCCGGAACCGCCGGCGGGGAGTTTGGTGACGTTCCGGCGGATGGTCCGTTCGCGGCCTTTCGCGGGGAAGGGGCGAGTGACGCTCCCGATGCCTTGGGGCAGGGCGAAGAGCGGGCGAAGGTGAGCTTCGGGCGGGCCGCCGTGACCGGCACCCTTCTGCTCGGGCTGCTCGGCGCCGCCGTGATGGCGGTCATTCTGCTGGGCTTCCTGCGCATCGTCGCCATCGCCGAGAAGGCCGAGACCGAGGTCGTTCCGCTGGTTTTGCAGCAGCAGGAACACGCGGTCATGGCGACCGACCTGGCGCGGGTGGCCGAGGTGATCCTGGGCGCCAGGACCCGCGCGGCGCGCGCCGCCGCCCTGGACGAGGCCGAAGGCATCGCCCATCGTTTCGCGATGGTCGCCGACCCGGCGGTGCTGGCGAAGCTTGATTCAGCCTTGCACGCGGTGCGCCGCAGCGCCTATCGGGCGGATGTCCTGGGCGCCCTTCAGGACTCCATCGACAGCAACCTAACGCGCGTCGACGAGCTTCTGCCGCCCCTGGACCAGGTGGCCGCCGAGGGCGATCCCCTGGCCACGCGGATCCTCTTTGAAATCCGCCACACCTTGCTTTCGGGCGCCGTCGCCACGACCCCCCAACAGGTGGAGCGGCGTCGGGAACGGTTCCGGGGGCTGGTCGATCGCCTCGCCGTGGTGTCCCGATCCGGAACGGTGGTTCTGGGCGACGGGCGCCAGCTTGATACGGCGCCGATCGACCAGATGAGCGTGGTCTTCGACTTGCGCCGGGAGCAGCTATTCGTTCAAACGCAGGTGGAAGAAGAGACCGTGACCGCCCGCCGCCTTTTGGCCGGGTTGTCGGGAAGCCTGTCGGCCGACGCCGCCGCCGCCGCCAGCGCCAGTTCGGCCGCCATCGTCGACATGGGGCGCAGCGGCATGACCCTGGTCGCCGTGGCGATGGGGGTGGGGCTTCTGATTCTTCTAGGCGCCGTTGCCTTCCTGCTGCGCCACGTGGTCTCGCCGGTGTTGCGGGCCAACGCGGCGCTGGACGCCATCGAGCACGGCGAGCGACTGGTGCGCCTGCCGCCAAGCCGACTGAAGGAATTCGACGCCGTGTCCCGGTCGGTGGAACGGCTCGGTCAGGTGCTGGCGGAGGTCAAGGTCAGCGAGGCGGTCGCGGAACGCGCGCGGCAGCAGCTTCAGTTCGTCTTCGACATCTCGCCCCTGCCGTTCCTAATGACCAAGGTGGACAGTTCCGAGATCGTCGAGGCCAACAAGGCCGCCTGCGCCCTTCTGAAGGTGGAACGGGAGGCGGTGGTCGGGCGGCTGGCCAAGGACTTCTGGGTGACCGCGCGGCGGCACGAGGAAATGATCTCGTTCCTGTTGCAGGAAGGCGCGGTGGATACCTTCGAGGCCCACCTCCTCACCGCCACGGGGGGCGACTTCTGGGCCTTGTTGTCGAGCCGCATCGTCGACCTCGACAGCGGGACGGTGGTGCTTCTGGGGCTGAACGACATCACCGAGCGCAAGGCCTACGAGGCGCGCCTGCAGGCGCTGGTCCACGAGTTGGAGAACTCCAATCAGGAGTTGGAGCAGTTCGCCTACGTGGCGTCCCACGACCTCCAGGAACCGCTGCGCATGGTCACCAGCTATCTGCAACTCCTGGAGCGCAAGAACGCCGAGACGCTGGGCGAGGAAAGCCGCGAATTCATCGGCTACGCCGTCGACGGCGCCCGGCGCATGCAGCAGCTCATCATCGACCTTCTGGAGTATTCCCGCGTCGGACGCGACGCCGCGCCCCCTGTGCCGGTGGACCTGTCCAACGTGGTCGGGCGAGTGTGCGAGACGTTCCGTCTTCCGGTGGAAGGCGTCAACGGCGAACTCGACGTCCTTGGCCCGCTGCCGACCATTCAGGGCGACGCCGCGCACCTGGAACGGCTGTTCCAGAACCTGGTCGGCAACGCGGTCAAGTACCGGTCGTCCGAACGGCGCCTGAAGCTGGAAATCTCGGCCCGGCGCGACGGCGACCAGTGGGAGCTTGCCGTCGCCGACAACGGCATCGGCATCAAGCCGGAGCATGCCGAACGGGCGTTCCTGATCTTCCAGCGCCTGCATCCCAGCGGCTCCTATGCCGGAACCGGCATCGGCCTCGCCATCTGCAAGAAGATCGTCGAAATGCACGGCGGCCAAATCTGGATCGACTGTCGCGGCGGCAGCGAGGGGGAAGGCACGGGCACCACGTTCCGCATGACCTTGCCGGCCATCGACTGAGCGCAGGAAAGGGCACCCATATGCACGATATCGCCTGGCGCGAATGGTTCGAGATCGGTCACCAGACCATCGACTTCGAACACAAGGCCTTCGTCAGCCTGATCAACCAGGTGCAGCACCTGACCCAGGACAAGGCGCCGGACGAGCGCCTTCTGCGGGCGCTGGAAGAGGTGATCAAATACGCCGAGTTCCACTTCTTCAGCGAAGAGAACGTCATGGCCGACGCCGCCTACCCCGGCCTGGACAAGCACCGGGCGCACCATCAGGCGCTTCTCGCCCGGCTGCGGGAAGAGGCGACGCGGTTCCGGCGGGGCGAGGACAACATGCAGGAGGCCATCACCTTCTTGGTGATGTGGTTCGCCGAGCATACGGTCAACGAGGACCTGGACATCGCGGCGGCGGTCAAGCGACGCAATCTCAAGGATTTCTATACCGAGATCATCGGGCGCGAAGACCCCGACGGCGCCGCCTGAACGAACGGCGGTCGGCGGCTCGGAGGGAGGGCGGGCGAAGGTCGCTCCGCACTTGCGATGGTTCCGCGAGGGGGGGCGTGACAAGGGCGGCATGACGACAGTCGTCATGCCGGGGGGCTTGGGATCAACCCTTGGAAATCAGGGCCATGTCCCGACCGTCGGGCGGCACCACGACGCAGCCCTTGGCTCCGGCGCGCAGGGACTGGCAGGCGGCGCGGGCGTCGGGTTCCGTTTCCAGGCCCAGGACGCGGGCCCGATAGACCAGGACGCCGTCGGCGCCCTTGACCGGCGTCACCGAGGCGCGGCTGTCACCGAACCGGGACCTCAGGCTTTCGGCGGCCAGGACCGCCTGCTCGCGGGCGACGGTGAAGGCCGAGAAGGCGCCGACCTGAACGCCCCAGGCCAGGGGCAGGGCGTCGCCATCGCTGTCGGTGTCGCCCTGCGCCGGGGTCGGCGGCGGCACCGGAATGACCGTCGCGTCGGGATCCAGCGAGGCCAACATGGAGGAGGGCTTGCGCGCCGGTCGCGGCAGGTTGACCAGCATGCGGGCCTGTTCGAACCCCTTGTCGAGCAGGCTCATCATGTGGCGGTCGCGCCAGCGCGACGTCTTGCCGCCGATGACCACGCCGACCAGCGACATGCCGTCGCGATGGGCGGATGTGGCGAGGTTGAAGCCCGAGGCGCGAATGTAGCCGGTCTTCAGGCCGTCGGCGCCGTCGTAATTCAGCAGCACCCGGTTGTGGGTTCGGATGGTCCGCCCCTTGAACGTCGTCTGCGTCAGGGCGAAATACTTATAGTAGCGCGGAAAGTCGCGCCGCAGGGCCAGGGACAGGGTGGCCATGTCGCGGGCCGTGGTCATCTGCGCCTTGTTGGGCAGGCCGGAGGCGTTGCGGAAAGTGGTGCGGCTCATGCCCAGGGCGCGGGCCTTGGCGGTCATCAGGCGGGCGAAGTCGCTTTCGGTGCCGCCCAGATATTCACCGACCACGGTCGCCACGTCATTGGCCGACTTGATGACCAGAATCTTGATGGCGTCCTCGACGGAGATGGTCTCTCCGGCGCGCAGGCCGAGCTTCGACGGCGGCTGGCCGGCGGCCCGACGGGACACCGTCATGGGGGATTTCAGGGACGTCCTGCCGCGTTCGAGGCGCTCGAACAGCAGGTAAAGCGTCATCATCTTGGTCAGCGACGCCGGATAGATACGGGCGTCCGCGTTGCGGGCGTAAAGGACCTTCCCGCTGTCGGCGTCCAGGACGATGGAGGCGTACTTCGCCGCCTGGGCCGATTGGGGCGCCATCGCCAGCACCGCCGCCAGGAGCAGGGCCACGGCCAGGGCTGTCAGGCGTTGAGGCCAGGAACGAAGCTTACCGTCGGACAAGATTCCACCCTTTTCCGCATCAGGTCCGGGACGCGCGACTCGACGGATACTCTAAGAAAATGCCCGTTTGCTGTCCATCGGCGTTTTTGAAGGACGGCCATCAGTCCGGTCGAGTCGGCGGCACATGGCGCCGGGCGCCCTTCTTCGTCGTGCCGCGTTGACAGTATGCCCGGCCAGGGTTAACAGCGGATTGACGGCCTCGCCCGATACCCCGTTCCGCTTCCTCGGAGAAGACCGATGCCCCTCGATCCGCGCCGCCTCCTCGTCCTGGCCCTGGGGCTCGTGTCCGTCGGGCTTCTGGCCGCCTGCACGGCCAAGGCGCCGGGAGACCTTGGGGGATCGCCGGTCGGCAGGGCGCTCTATTGGCGTTCCTACCTGGACGGCGACGACCTGCGGGCGTCCTGCCGGGCGGGCGCCTCGGATCGCGCGCGGCTGGTCTACAACGCCCGTTATATCGACCAGGTGCGGGCCTACGACCTGACGGTCGGCGCGGCGCGGGCGCGCCTCCAAGGGCAGGTGTTCAGCGGCACCGGGCTGGTGGATATGCGCCAGGGCGACGGCCTGGGGCTGAGCAAGGCGCGTCCGTTCGAGCGCGCCTTGACGGCGTCGGAGGCGGAGACCGTCTGGGCGGCGCTGGCGGATGCCGGAGCCTTCGATCCGGCGCCCCGGACGACCCTTCAGGGGCACGAGGTCTGGTGGTTGGCCGTCGGCTGCCGGAATGGCGCCCGGTTCTTCAACGCCTGGCGGGCCGGAACCCCGGCCTGGGCCGGGCAGCGGTTCCGCGACGTCCTGGCCCCCCTCGACGCCTCGGGTATCGCCTTCTCGCCGGTGGAGCGCCAGGGTCCGCCCATTGAGACCGACGACACCATGCGACGTTTCGATTTCCGGCTCGAAGTCGTCCCAGGCGGGTTGCTGTACCGCTAGGGGCTTCGCCGAACAGCGTTTTGCGCGTCGTGCCAGGAAATCGTTCGTCTGCCTCTCGCGCCGCCCCGATCCCGGGCCTATATCGGATTCAGGACGGGCGCCGACGCCGCTTTGATCGGCTCCCCTGAAC
>CAZFRK010000130.1:0-8342 GCA_964521375.1 uncultured Rhodobacterales bacterium | reverse complement strand
GGTCGCTGAGCGGGGCGTCGCTGTCCCGGTCGATGGCGGCGGCCAGCAGCGGGGCGACGGCGGCCCCGGCCTCCGTCCAGGCCTCCGGCGTGGCGTCGTCGGGCGCCGCTTGACGGTGGAGCAGCAGGCTGCGGCCTTCCGGCGTCAGGATCTCCCAGGTGACGGCGGTGCCGTCGGCGAGGCCGCGGATGATGTAGCCGCCGATGTCTTCCGCCGCCCGGTCGTCGAGCGGCTGGGCGGGAAGATCCGCCGCCGCCAGGGCCGCGGCCAGTCCGGCGGCGGCGGCGGCGGCCAGGTCGTCGGGCAGGCGCTGCGGCGGCACGACGGCGATGCCGGTGGCCGTGCGCAACAGCGCCAGGGCCGGGCCGGAGGTTTGGTGGGCGAAGGGCTTGGGCAGGTCGCAGCCGCCCAGAAAGCCGACCAGCAGAAGGAGCAGGACGACCAAGGGGGCCTTCGGCGTGACGGACGGAAGCGCGCGGCGCGGCGGCATGGGGACGGGCCTACCGCTCCAGGGCGATGGCCGACAGCATGCGCCCGTAGTCCGGCTCCTTGCGCAGCACGCTGCGGCGGTAGCTGAAGAAGCGGGAGTCCTCGCGCAGGGTGTCGCAGGGCGTCGGCATGACGTCCAGGACGCCCAGCTTCGACAGGCGGCGGGCCACGTAGCCCGGCAGGTCGAACATCAGATGGCCTTCGCGGGCGGCGGGGGCGAAGAAACGGTCGTTGTTCTCGTCCTCGGCCAGGAAGGGAGCCTGGAAGTCGTCGCTCACCTCGTAGGACCGCTGGACGATGCAGGGGCCGATCCCGGCGACGATGCGGTCACGACGGGCGCCCTGGGCGACCATGGTCTCGATCGTATTGTCCAGGATGCCCGCCAGGGCGCCCTTCCAGCCCGCGTGGGCGGCGGCCACCACGCCCGCCGACGGCTCGGCCAGCAGCACCGGCGCGCAATCGGCGGTCAGGACGCCGACCACCAGGCGCGGCACGGTCGTCACCAGGGCGTCGGCCACCGGCGCCTGTCCTTCGGGGAAGGGGCGGTCGACCACCACCACGTCGGCGGTATGTTGTTGATGGACCGTCACCAATGCCTCCGGCGGCATGTCCAGTTCCAGGACGCTGCGCTCTCGGTTGACGCGAACCTTGGCGGGATCGTCGTTCGACCCCAGGCCGCAGTTGCGCGACGCGTAGAGCCCCTCGGAGACGCCGCCATTCCGGGTGAAGAAGCCGTGCCTGATTCTGGACAGGGCGTTGAGCGCCGAAACGGTGATCATGGGCGGGAGGGTCCCTCGAAGCCGGGAGGTTGGGGAAGACTGGGATGGGTTAAGGCAATGCCCTTAAATAAGGTGCCCATTTCCGCAGGGTGGATCAAGCGGCGAACGCCCGAGTCCAAAAGGATCGCCTGTTCGGGGGCGGCCGACGCCAGGAGCGCGCGGCCCCTTTGTTCCGCTCCCAGCGCGGTCAGCAGGCGCCCCTGGGCGCGCGGCCCGTGAACGGCGGCTCCGGCGGCGCGGGCGGCCTCGGCCAGACGGGCGAAGTCGACGTGGGCGGTCAGGTCCACCGCGCCGGGGGCGGTCAGCGGCGGCACCGGCTGGTGCGCCCGCAGGGCCTGAAGGGTGTCGCCGGGGGCGCTTTCGGCGTAGCCGTAGTCGATCAGCAGCGCCGCGCCGCCCTGACCGGCGACGCGGGCGGCGATGGCGGCGGCGGTCTCCTGAACGGCGGGCGAGACCTCGGCGATGGCGCCGACCGGGGCCTCGGCGAAGGCCGGGCCGAGGGCGGCGACCTCGGCGTCGGTGGCCCGCTCCCCGGCCAGGAAGCACAGGGCGCCGTCGGCGTCCAGGCCCACCGTCCGCCAATGCCAGCCATCGGGGGTGCGCTCCATCTGGCGGATAGGTAGGGCGTCGAGGAATTCGTTGGCGATCAGGATCATGGGGCCGTCGGGAATGTCCCCGATGGAGTCGTGCCACGTCACCCGGCGGTCCGGGGCGACGGCGGCGACGGCCTCCTTTTGCAGCGCCCGCAGGGCCGGGCTTCGTTCCACCAGACGCAGGTCGGCGGCCATCCCGAAGGCGGGGACGGCGCGCGCCGCCCGCAGGGCGTCGGCCATCAGCGTGCCGCGCCCCGGTCCGACCTCGACCAGACGCACCGGCGACGGCTGCCCCATGGATTGCCAGACCACCACCGCCCACAGGCCGATCAGTTCGCCGAACACCTGACAGACTTCCGGCGCCGTGGTGAAGTCGCCGCGCCGCCCGAAGGCGGTCCCGCGGGCGTAGTAGGCGGCGACCGCCTCGGCCATGAAGGCGTCCAGGGGGATCGGCCCGTCGGCGGCGACGCGGGCCTTGAGCGTCTCTTCCAGGGAGGTGTCTTCGGCGGTCATGTCAGGAGACGTCGGCGCTCGGGCGCCGCCTCAGGACGAAGGCGCACAGGGCCACCCCGGCCAGGATCATGGGCAGGCTCAGAAGCTGGCCCATGGTCGCCCCGGCGTAGAGGAACCCTAGGTGGGCGTCGGGCTGGCGGAAGAACTCGACGGTGAAGCGGGCCAGTCCGTAGCCGATCAGGAAGACGCCGGACACCAGGCCCAGGTGGGCGCGCAGGCGCGGGCGGGTCCAGACGATCTGGACGACGATGAACAGCACCAGCCCTTCCAGCAGGGCCTCGTAGATCTGGCTGGGGTGGCGCGGGATCGGGCCGCCGTGCGGGAACACCATGGCCCAGGGAACCTCGGCGGGGTCCGCCTCGCGACCGAACAGCTCGCCGTTGATGAAGTTGGCGATGCGACCGAAGAACAGGCCGACGGGAACCACCGCGCACACCAGGTCGCCCAGGTGCAGCAGCGGCACGCCCCGCTTGCGGGCGAACAGGACGATGGCGATCAAAACCCCCAGCATGCCGCCGTGGAAGGCCATGCCGCCTTCCCAGACCTGAAGGATCTCCAAGGGATTCTGGAGGTAGTGCAGGGGCTTGTAGAACAGCACGTAGCCCAGGCGTCCGCCCAGGATGACGCCGAGCGTCGCCCACATGAGGAAATCGTCCACCGCTTCCGCCGTCACCCAGGGTGACGCCTTGCGGGCCATGCGCCGCATCAGGCCCCAGCCGATCAGCAGACCGGCGATATAGGCCAGGGCGTACCAGCGCACGCCGAAGCCGCCGACGCGGAAGACGAAGGGGTCGATGGCGGGAAACTGTAGGGCGGCGTCCACGGGGCGCTCCTTGGTTGGGGCGGTGGGGCGTGAGCCTCGGGTGGGCGGAAAGGGGGTGGGCGGAAAGGGAGGCGGAGAAGGGAGACGCGGGGCGGCGGCGCCGATCAGCGGTAGGGGTCGGGCTGGCTCAGGAAGTCCTGCACATAGCGCCGCACGCCTTCCTCCAGGGAGGTGAAGGGCTTGTCGTACCCGGCCTCGCGCAGGCGGTCCATGCGCGCCTCGGTGAAGTACTGGTACTTGTCGCGGATTTCGATGGGGGTATCGACGAAACGGATATTGGGCGTCTTGCCGAGCGCCGCATAGACCGCCGAGGCCAGGTCGCGGAAGGTGCGCGCCTTGCCGGTGCCCAGGTTGAACAGACCCGACACCTGGGGATTGTCGAGCAGCCACATGATGACGTCGACACAATCGCCGACCCACACGAAGTCGCGCAGCTGGCCGCCGTCCTCGTAGTCCGGGTGATGCGACTTGAACAGGCTGAAATGGGCGTTCTGGTGGGCGTGCGGATAGACCTGGCTGACCACGCTGGACTGGCCGCCCTTGTGGTATTCGTTGGGTCCGTAGACGTTGAAGAACTTCAGCCCCACCCACTGCGGCGGCGTCTTGCGGCCGTTGGCGATCTGGCGCGTGACGCGGCGGTCGAAGAGGTGCTTGGACCAGCCGTAGGCGTTCAGCGGTCGCAGCAGCGATAGGTGCTCCACCGAGGCGTCGTCGTCGAAGCCGTGCGCGCCGTCGCCGTAGGTGGCGGCGGACGAGGCGTAGATGAAGCGCACATGGTTGACCGTGCACCACTTGTAGAGGGCGATGGTCAGGTTGAAGTTGTTGGTGACGATCTTGTCGGCGTCGCGTTCGGTGGTCGCCGAGATGGCGCCCATGTGGACCAGCGCCTTGATCTTCGCCTTGTGGCTTTCCAGGAAGTCGAAGACGTGTTCGGGGGTGACGATGTCGGTCACTTCGCGCTTGGCGATGTTGCGCCACTTGTCGCCGTCGCGCAGGCGGTCGACCACCACCAGGTCGCGGCCTCCGCGCTCTTCAAGCGCCGCCAGGATGTTCGAGCCGATGAAGCCGGCCCCGCCGGTGACAACGTACATGCGCGCTCCTCCTGCCTCGACCGCCCCCGCGGGTGCCCCCTCATATGGGGCGTGGCTGTTGCGTTTATAGAGGGAACCCGTGGGCCGGGGCAAGCGGCGCACCCGGCCTGTCCGCCGCCGACGGCGGGCCTGCCGATCCGGCGCGCGGCCCCCGCTTGCGACGACGCGGCCGCGGACGCATAATGCGGCACCGCCCAATGAGTCCCTTTGGAGAGCGCCATGCAGACCCAGAACCGCCTGTTCGACGATATCGCCCGCGTTGCCGGTGGGGCGCTGGGCGCCGTCTCCGGCCTGCGCGAGGAGATCGAGCTTCTGGTCCGTGGCCGCATCGAGCGCGTGCTGGCCGACATGGAGCTGGTGCCGCGCGATGAATTCGACGCCGTGAAGGCCATGGCCGCCGAGGCCCGCGCCGAGAACGAGCGTCTGGCCGCCCGTCTGGCCGACCTGGAGGAGAAGGTCTCGGCCAAGGCTCCGGCCAAGCCCGGCGCCGGACGGCGCGCTCCGGCCCGCCGCGCCGCCAGCCCGTCCAAGAAGGCCGCCGCCAAGCCGTCGTCCAAGGGCGCCACGCCGTCCGCGGAACCGGCGCCGGAGGGCGAGCCGACCGAGTAGGCGACCCCTTTTCGGCCCTAGGTCTAGTCGACGGCGCCCTCTCCGGGGGCGCCGTTTGTCTTTTTCGCCCGCCGACGCGCCGAGTCGGGAACCGGCGGGTTTCAACGGCTTGAGGATTTTATCCACAGGATTTGGTGTGGCCGTCGTTTAAACGACACAAAATACTCGTTGCGCCGGGGAGTCGCCTTTGGCACCGTCGTTCTAGTGGCCGGTGGGGATCTAGCCCTCTAGACCTAGGACCACCCCACCCGGTCCAGCTGGCCGGCGCCAGCGAAGGCAACCACCGCTCACGGAGGAACTGGCATGCAGTCCACCGCCTTCGCCGACGAACATGAAGCCGTTACCAATCCCATCGACCTCGTGGAACGGGTTGCCTCCTGCAAGGACTGGATCTTCGACCGCCGCAGCGACGAGGAAGTCGCCGTCGAGGTTCCGGGCCGCTGGTGCGACTACGGCCTCTATTTCGCATGGTCCGAGGAATTGGGCGCCCTGCACTTTTCCTGCGCCTTCGACATGCGGGTGCCCGACCGCCAGATGCCGCAGATCTACGAGCTTCTCGCCCATCTGAACGAGCGCCTGTGGATCGGCCACTTCGCGCTGTGGATGGACGAGGGCATGCCCATGTTCCGCCACACCGTCCAGGTGACGGATCTGGCCGCCGCGAGGCTGGTCCTGGAAGACCTGATGGAGGTCGCGGTGACGGAGTGCGAACGCTTCTACCCCGCCTTCCAGTTCGTCGTCTGGGCCGGGAAGAGCGCCCGCGAGGCCATTGAGGCGGCCATGCTGGACGTCATGGGCGAGGCCTGACCCGACGTGGGGGCGACGCCGGAAACGGACCGCGTCACGCGCTTGCGCCGCGCGGTCCGATCGGCCACACTCCGGCCATGAGCACGAACACGCACTTCTCCATTCTTCTCATCGGCTGCGGCAAGATGGGCGGCGCCATGCTGAACGGCTGGCTGACCCAGGGGACCGCGCCGGACAGCGTCATGATCGTCGACCCCAACGCGGCGGGCCTGCCCGCCGGGGTCAACGTCATCCAGGGCGCCGCCGACTTGCCCGCCGGAACCACGGCGGATGTCGTGGTCATGGCCGTCAAGCCGCAGGTCATGCCCGACGTCCTGCCCGACTACACCGGGCTGGTTCGTCCGGAAACGGTGTTCCTGTCCATCGCCGCCGGACGCACCCTGGCCTTCTTCCGCGGCATTCTGGGGCCGGACGCCGCCGTCGTCCGCGCCATGCCCAACACGCCGTCCGCCGTCGGGCGCGGCATGACGGTGCTGTGCGCGGGGGAGGGCGTCAGCGCCGCCCAGAAGACGCGGTGCCAGTCCATGGTCGAGGGAATCGGTCTCGCCGCCTGGATTGAGGACGAGGCCGACATGGACGCCGTGACGGCCATGTCCGGCTGCGGTCCGGCCTACGTCTTCCATATGGTCGAGGCCATGGCCCAGGCCGGGGAAAAGCTGGGCCTGCCCGCCGACCTGGCCATGACCCTGGCCCGCCAGACCGTGACGGGGGCGGGCGAACTGCTGTTCCGATCCCCGGAAGAGGCCGGGACCCTACGCCAGAACGTGACCAGCCCCGGCGGCGTCACGGCCGAGGCCCTGCGCGTCCTGATGGACGAAGGGGACGGCCTGCCGCCGCTCATGAAGCGGGCCATGGACGCCGCCGTGCGCCGCAACCGCGAACTGGCCTGAGGACGACGGTCGGACCGACGGCTGGGCGGCGGCGGCGACCGGCGCCCATATGAAAGGGGAGAGTCCCCCCCCCCCCGGGATCACCCTGTTCGGAGATCGACCGTCATGAGCGCCGACCAGACCGCCGCCGCCCAGCATCCACCGGCCCCCCTGTCGTCCGAGGCCCTGTCCTCGGACGCCGTCCTGGACGCAGCCCTGGCCCTGATCGGGCGGGACGGTTGGCGGTCCTTTACCCTGCAGACGCTGGCCGCCCATCTGGCCTGCCCGGTGGCCCGGGTCGTCGCCTTGTTTCCCAGCCGCGAGGCCGTGGTGGTCGCCGCCCTGCGCCGCGTGGACGCGGCCATGCTGGCCGAGGTGGAGGGCGAGGACGAACAGGAGCCGGTGCGCGACCGCCTGTTCGATCTGATCATGCGGCGTCTCGACGCCTGGGACGCCTTCAAGCCCGCGCTCGCCGCCCTGACGCGCGAGGGCTGGTTCGATCCCCTGGCCGCCGGATTTCTTCTGGGGGCCTGGGCGGGGTCCCTGCGCCGCGTCCTGGAAGCGGCGGGCGTGCCCGTGCGGGGACTGCCCGGCCTGTTGCGGGTCAAGGGACTGGGGTGGGTCGAGGCCCGTGTCCTGACCGTGTGGCTGGACGACGACACCCCGGACATGGCCGCCACCATGAAGTGTCTCGACGCCGCCCTGGGCCGCGCCCAAGAGGCCGACGGTTTGCTGCGCCGCGTCCTGCCTGGCGCCGGGTAACGGTCTTTTTCCAGGTTTACGCTACGTCCGCCGCAATCGTTCTGTCATTGTGCGGTGCAAAAAATATCTTTGACTCATGTATCTCCGGCGTGTAGTGTTACGCGCATCGCGGGATGCGGCCAAGGGTCGGACTTCCCGTTAAGGTGGTTCCATCCAGACAGACCGGACCCAATAGGAGGTCACATCATGGCGAAACAGGCTTTTCCGTCGTTCCTCGATTTTGATTTCAGCAAGTTCATGGATCCCAAGTCCTTCATGGACCCGAAGGCCATGGACATGACCATGAGCAAGTTCTTCGACATGTCCAAGATGATGGGCGACCTGAAGGCCGACGGCATGATGCAGGCCCAGCAGCGCAACATCGACGCCATCTCCCAGGCCAACCGCCTGGCCATCGAAGGCGCCCGCGCCATTCTGGAGCGTCAGATGGAAATCGTCCGCCAGGGCATGGAAGACGCCTCTTCCGTCGCCGCCCAGGTGTCGACGACCGCCACGCCGAACGAGCGCATGGCCCAGCAGACCGAGTTGGTGAAGGACGTCTACGAGCGGTCCATCGCCAACATGAAGGAACTGTCGGAGATGGCCTCGAAGTCCAACGGCGAGGTCATGGACCTGCTGAACGCCCGCTTCAGCGAGGTCCTGGACGAAATGAAGGCGCTGATCGAGAAGGCCCCGGAAATGCCGGCCTTCCCGATGGCCGCGGCTCCCGCCGCCGCCAAGCCGGCGGCCAAGCCCGCCGCGAAGCCGGCCGCCGCCAAGCCCGCCGCCAAGCCGGCGGCGTCCGAAGAGTAAGGCTTCCGTCCGGCGTTCGCCGGACGCGCCAAAGTTTCGAACGGTCGCCCCCATGGGGCGGCCGTTTGTGTTATGACGGGTCCCCTCGTGGCGTGCCGGGTCCCTCGGGGGCCTCACGCCGTCGGTCCGTCCTTCCATCGCAACGAAGCCTCGCCCCGCCATGGACATCTACCTTCCCGTCGCCGGCTTGTCCGAAAACGTCTTTCTGTTGCTCG
>CAZFRK010000129.1:0-8393 GCA_964521375.1 uncultured Rhodobacterales bacterium | reverse complement strand
CCTGTCCGGCGGCGCCGCCGGTCTCGCCGGCCGCCTCGGTCACGCCCTGGATGTTGGAGGACACCTCCTGTGTGCCCTGGGCCGCCTGCTGGACGTTGCGGGCGATTTCCTGGGTGGCGGCGTTCTGCTCCTCGACGGCGCTGGCGATGGAGGCGGACACCTCGTTGACTTCGTTGATGGAGATGGTGATCTTCTCGATCGCCTGGACGGCGGCGCTGGTTTCCGTCTGGACGGCGGAGATTTGACGGCTGATGTCCTCGGTGGCGCGGCTGGTCTGGGTGGCTAGGCTCTTGACCTCGTTGGCGACGACGGCGAATCCCTTCCCGGCGTCCCCGGCGCGGGCCGCCTCGATGGTGGCGTTCAGCGCCAGAAGGTTGGTCTGTTCGGCGATGTCGGTGATCAGGCTGATGACCGCGCCGATCTTCGTGGCGCTCTGGGCCAGGCCGCGCACCACGCCTTGCGTCTCCGTCGCCCGTTCCGCCGTGGCGCGGGCGATGTCGGAGGCGTGCTCGACCTGACGGGCGATTTCACGGATGGAGGAGGACAATTCCTCCGCCGCCGTGGCGACGGTCTGAACGTTGGCCGACGCCTGCTCCGACGCGGCGGCCACGGCGGCGGCGCGGGTGTTGCTCTGCTCGGCCACCGACGACATGGTCTTGGCCGTGGCCTGGAGTTGCGACGCGGCCGAAGTCACGGACGACAGGACGGTGGCGACCGCTTTGTCGAAGTCGGCGTTCAGGCGCTCGATGCGCTTGGCGTGCGCGATGCGCTCGGCGGTTTCCTTTTCGGAGGCGGCGGCCAGATCGTCGGCCTTGATCATGTTTCGCTTGAACACCAGAACGGCCTGGGCCATCTCCCCCACTTCGTCCGCCCTGTCCGTGGCTGGAATCTCGACCGCCATGTCCTTGTCGGCCAGACGGTGCATGGCGCTGGTCATGGCGCCGATCGGGCGGGTGATGCCGCGGCTGATGACGACGGCGGCCAGGATGCCCAGGCCGAAGGCGATGGCGGCGACGACCATGTTGATGGCGACTGTCCGGGTGACGGACTCCGTGGCCGCCGTGCCGAGGTCCCGCTGGAGGGCGGCGACGCGATCCTTCAGGGCCTTGATGTCGCCGGCGATGGCCGGACCTAAGACCTCCAGTGACTCCACTATCAAGGCGTTGCGGCGGGAAATCGCCTCGTGAGTGGCCTTGAACTGTTCCATGTAGGTCGCCCCGGATCCGGTGATCTCCTCAAGGGTCCGGCGGTCGGCGACGGACGTCAGGGCGGTGCCGAGATCCTTTACGTTGGCGTCCAGCGCCTCCCACTCTCGCAGGGCGTGGTCAAACTGGGAGGGCTGGTTGTCGGTCAGGTACTGATTGGCCGCCAGACGCGCCGCCATGACGCCCCGCAGCGTCTGTCCGGCGAAATAGGCGGCGGCGGTGTTTTCCTGACGATAGGCGTTGACCATTAGGGCGCTCAGGTCCCGTTCCAGCCGGTTTCCGGTGCCCTGTAGGGCCGAGACGCTTCGGCTGCGCGTATTGTTCGCCTTGACCATCTCGTCGAAGTCCGAGAGGTAGGCGGAGAATTTCGCCTTTTCGCCTTCGAGGGACTCACGCAAATCCGCGTTGTCGGTGGCGGCGATGGCGGCGTCCGTCAGGCTGATCGCCTGGGCACCGTGGTCCTTGACCGCCTCGGCGTCTTCGATGGTGCCGGTCTGGATGTAGCTCTTGACCGCCAGACGGGCGGTCAAAAGCTCCGATTGCGCTTCGCCGACGGCGTTGCTGGATGACGCCAGGGACCGATAGGTGGCGAAGGTCTCGCCGAGCGATGTCAGCGATGGAATGGCGGTCCCGGCGAGGACCGCGAGAAGAACCAGAACGACCGCGAATCCCCCACCGATCCGCCACGCGATTTTCAGATTTTTCATCTTAGCCCCCATAGGCTGATTGTGCGGTCTCCCTTCGGACCCTTCCTCGAATGGTATGGTTCGAAAGACGCGAGTTTCATGTTCAGAGACGCGCATAGAGTGGCATGACGGCAGGCGGAGAGTTACGGCGTTTGGGTATGGCAGCCATGACGCAACATGCGGAAACTTATATAAAATTGTTGTCTTGCGGTGCGTCGGACGGCCAGCGTGCCGGAGGGGCGCGCTGACGGCGATTCACTCCAAGGAATGAGTCCCTTGGAAGGAGAAAGGCTAGGGGGTACGTGGACGTGGAGCAGGTGCCGGAATTCCGTCGTTCCGGTGGCGGTGGGACCCCTCCGGGGGCGGTGGAGGGGTCCTGCCGGACGGGACTCGACGGCGCGGTCGCTCGGAGCGGTCAGGCGGCGCGGACGTCGTCGAGGAAGCGGTTGACCAGCCCCCGCATGTCCGACGCCTGACGGGACAATTCGCCCGCCGCCGACAGCACCTGTTCCGACGCGCTGCCCGCTTCGCCCGCCGCCTGCGTGACCCCGGCGATGTTTGAGGTGACCTCTTGGGCACCAGCGGCGGCCTGTTCGACGTTGCGGGCGATTTCCTGGGTCGCGGCGTTCTGTTCCTCCACCGCGCTGGCGATGGTCGAGGCGACGTCGTTGACCTCGTTGATGGCGTCGACGATTTCCTTGATCGCCTTGACGGCGTCCTCGGTCTCCCCCTGAACCGTGGCGATTTGGCGGCTGATTTCCTCGGTCGCCTTGCCGGTCTGGGCGGCTAGGTTCTTCACCTCGTTGGCGACGACGGCGAAGCCCTTTCCGGCGTCCCCGGCGCGGGCCGCCTCGATGGTGGCGTTGAGCGCCAACAGGTTGGTCTGGTCGGCGATGTCGGTGATCAGGTCGATGACCTCGCCGATGCGTTGGGCGCTTTCCGCCAGCCCTCTCACGACGGCCTGGGTCTGGCCGGCGTGCTCGGCGGCGCGGCGGGAGATTTCCGAGGACTGCTCGACCTGACGGGCGATCTCGCGGATGGAGGAGGAGAGTTCCTCCGCCGAGGAGGCGACCGTCTGGACGTTGGTCGAGGCCTGTTCCGAGGCGGCGGCGACGGTGGTCGCCTGGGTGTTGGTTTCCTCGGCGATGGAGGCCATGGCCTGGGCGGTGGACTGCAACTCGTCGGCGGCCGAGGAGACGGTGCTCAGCACGTCGGCGACCGCCTTGTCGAAGCTGCTGTTCAATTCCTCGATACGCTTGACGTGGGCCAACCGGGCCTTGTTCTCCTCCTCGGCGGCGGCCTGCAACTCGGCGGCCTTGATCATGTTTTCCTTGAACACCAGGACGGCGCGGGCCATCTCGCCGACTTCGTCCTTCTGGCGGGTGGAGGGGACCTCCACGGTCATGTCCCTGTCGGCCAGCCGGTGCATGACCTCGGTCATGACGCCGACCGGGCGGGTGATGCCGCGGCTGATGAAGAGGGCGGCCAAGGCCCCCAGGATCACGGCGATGGAAGAAATCGCGATGTTGGTGGTGTTGGTGTTGGAGATGTAGGCGACGGCCTCGCTGCCCAGGGCTTCCTGGTCCTGCTTGGCGGCCAGCTTGATGGTCTCGATGCTTTGGGCGATGGCGGGACCCAGGACGTTGAGGTCACCGTTGACCACGGTGTTGCGGGCGGTGATGGCCTCGTAGGCCTCTTCATAGGCTTGGCGATAGGTCGCCGCCAGGTCCTTCAGGTCCATGACCGCTTGTCGATGCTCGGGATTGGTCAGGCGCGACTGCATGTCGATCAGGGCGCGATCCAGATTGGCCAGTTCCTCGTGGGTCCGCGTGTTGGCGTCTTCCGTGTTGTCGTTCAGGAACTTGACCACGTTGAGGCGGCCCAGAAGCAGGGTCCGCAGAGTCAGCCCGGCAAGGTAGGCGGCCTGGGTGTCGGCGTTCTCATGGGCGGACCGCATGATGCCGGTCAGGCTCTGTTCCATTCGTGGACCGATGGCGTTCAAGGCTGTAACGGCGGTGTTGCGCTGGCCCTGGAAGGCGACGGCGCGATCGAAGGCGGCCAGATAGTCGGCGAAACGCCCCTGCATGGTCTTCAGCGCGTCCCGATGGTCGGCGTTCTGGGACAGCGTTTCGGCCTCTTGGGCCAGCTTGATGGCCGCTTCCCCGCGGCTCCGCACTTCGGCGACGGCTTGTTCGCCGCCGGTCTCGATAAACGTCCTCACGGCGAGGCGGGCGGCCAGAAGGTTGGCCTGCACCCGACCGGTCTCGTTGGAGGTCTGGGCCAGATCCCGGTAGGTCCCGAAGGTGCCGCCCATGGTGTTGAGCGAGGCGATGCTCAGTATGGCGAGGGCGGCCAAAAGAACGAGGACGAGCGCGAAACCGCCACCGATGCGGACGCCGATCTTGAGATTGCTCATGTCTCCATCTCCCATGACGCGAATAGTCTATATCTATCCCGCATATCGTGTTCTTGGCGTCAACCGGTATGGCATCGATCATCGGGGACGAACGAGCGATCGTTGGCGGAGGTGCGGGTCGCCAAGGTCAATGCCGATGCAGCCGGGAGAGGATAAAATATCGCCGCGCCTATACCAAAGCGGGTTTCCCGTTTCAGGGGATATTTTCTGGAGATGTGTCTCTTTAGGCGTTTTTGTCGCCGAAATCCTGGAGGGCCACGCGCTGGCTGCCGCCCGACGCGGTCGGACCGGGGGGCCGGTTTCCCGTCGACCGTTCGGAGTCGCCGCTTTTCGCGGCGGCGGTCGGCGCGGCGGGCCTGGACGACGGCACGTCACCGCCGCCGTTGGCCGCCCGCGCCGCCGAGGCCGCCTCCGGGGAGGCGTCGGGCGATCCGCCGCCCGAGCCTTGCAGCGACGCCGCGATGCTCACCGCCCCGGCCTCGGTGTCCCGGTCAGCCTCCCTGCGGGCCTGGGCGGGGCGCCCCAACGCGGCCCGTCGCGCCGCCTCGTCCTTCAGGGCCGACACGTCCTTGTCCAGGGCGGAGACCGATTGCCGGACCTGCAGGAGGGCCGCCCGCAGATCGCCCCGTTCGGCGCGGGACGCCTCGTCGGCTTCCCTGACGATGCCCTGGAGCTGTTCCTGGATCTGGGTCAGGCGGCGGTCGTTCTCGCGCTCGATGGCGTCCTTCATCTTGACGACGTCTTCGCCGACCTCGCTGCGCATCCATTTGGATTTCTGGCGCAGCTCCTCCTCGATCTTCTTGAGGCCGTTCTCCAGGTCCGACCGCATCTCGACCTTGATCTGGTAGGCGCTCTTGATGAGGGACGACATATAGGACAGGAGGCCGATACCGATCACCACCACCACCGCGATGGCGATCGTGATCCCGGTGATCGTGGCGTAACTCATTGGCCCCTCATCCCGTTTCCGTCAGGGGCCGCGTAAAGGGCACGCGGCGCCGGTCCCGTTCCTGGTCGGTCGTGGTCGCGGCGCTACTTTACGGCGTGACGGCGCAGGCCAGTGTGTCCGATCCTGGCCGCGCCCGCAAGCTCCCCAGTCCCTCGTCGCTTGCCGTTGCCAAGGCTCGGCACCGGTGGCACCTATTAGGGACACGACATTGAAAGGACTTTCATGAGCCTCGTCCCCGACGCGCCCGACCGCCGGGATATCGCCGGTCAGGGCAACGCCGATCCCGCCTCCTCGACGGAGGAGTTGGCCGCCTGGATCACCTCGCGCGGGATCACCGAAGTCGAATGCCTGGTTCCCGACATGGCCGGGGTGCCGCGCGGCAAGATCCTGCCGGCGCACAAATTCATCGCCGGGCTGACCGATCGCGGCCTGCGCCTGCCGGAAAGCCTGTTCATCCAGTCGATCACCGGCGACTACCCGGAAGAGGACATCATGCCGGACGTCGACCAGGACATGTACCTGCGTCCCGACCCGGCCAGCGTGCGCATCGTCCCCTGGTACGACGAGCCGACCGCCCAGGTCATCAACGACTGCCACTATCGCGACGGCTCGTCGGTGGACATGGCCCCGCGCCACGTCCTGCGCCGCGTCCTCGGCCTGTACGATGAGCAGGGCTGGAAGCCCGTCGTCGCCCCGGAATTGGAATTCTACCTGGTCAAGGTCAACGCCGACCCTGACTATCCCCTGGAGCCGCCCATGGGGCGCTCCGGGCGGCCGGAAATCGGGCGGCAGGCCTTCGGCATCGACGCCGTCAACGAATTCGATCCCCTGTTCGAGGACGTCTACGACTACGCCGAGGCGCAGCGCCTCGATGTCGATACGCTGCACCACGAGGGTGGCGCGGCGCAGATGGAGATCAATTTCGAGCACGGCGATCCGCTCGACCTCGCCGATCAGGTGTTCCTGTTCAAGCGGACGGTCCATCAGACGGCGCTGCGCCACAACGTCTACGCCACCTTCATGGCCAAGCCGTTGGAAGGGCAGCCGGGCAGCGCCATGCACCTTCACCAGTCGGTGGTCGACTCGACGACCGGGCGGACCCTTTTCGCCGACGGCGATGGGACGGAATCCGACCTGTTCCGCTGGCACATCGGCGGCCTTCAGAAGTATCTGCCGCAGGTGATGCTGCTGCTGGCCCCCAACGTGAACAGCTATCGGCGGTTGGTGAAGAACTATTCGGCGCCCATCAACATGCATTGGGGCCACGACAATCGGACCGTCGGCCTGCGGGTGCCCTATTCGGACGCCCGCAACACGCGGGTCGAGAACCGCCTGACCGGCGCCGACGCCAACCCCTATCTGGCGCTCGCCGCCTCGCTGGTCTGCGGCTACCTGGGCATGGTGGAGCAGATCCAGCCGACCAAGCCGATCACCGGGTCGGGCTACACCAAGGCGCACGCCCTGCCCAAGCATCTGCCCGACGCCATCGAGCGGTTCCATGCCGCCAAGCGCCTGCACCCCTTGTTGGGGCCGATGTTCTGCGCCGCCTTCGCGGCGGTGAAGGGGGCGGAGTGGGACGCCTACCAGGAGGTCGTCAGCTCCTGGGAGCGGGAATACCTGCTGCTGAACGTCTAGCGGCATGGCCGGGGACGGCAAGGACCTCGGCCCTTGTCCGCTGTGCGGGCGGCCGATGATCGACGACGGCGTCAGCGTCGACCGCCACCATTGGACGCCGCGCGCCCTGGGCGGACGGGAGGCGGCGCCGCTGCACCGCGTCTGCCACCGCATGCTGCACCGCCTGTTCACGCGGGCGGAGTTGGGGACGCTCTACGATACGCCGGAGAAGGCGCGCGCCCATCCCGAGGTCGCGCGCTTCATCGCCTGGGCGCGCAAGCAGCCCCCGGCCTATGTGGACTGGCCCAAGGCCGGGGGACGGAAGCGCCGCCGCTGACGATGCTCGCCCACTAGGCCGACAGAGCCTGGTCGAGATCGCGGATCAGGTCGGCGGCGGTTTCCAGCCCGACGGAGATTCGCACCACCTCGTCGCCCGCGCCGGCGGCGATGCGCTGCTCCTCGGTCAGTTGCCTGTGGGTGGTGCTGGCCGGGTGCAGCAGCAGCGACCGCGTATCGCCGATATTGGCCAGATGGCTGAACACCTGGACGGCCTCCACCAGCCGCTTGCCCGCCGCGTAGCCGCCCTTCAGGCCGAAGGTGAAGACGCCGCCCGGTCCCTTGGGCAGGTACTTCTTCTGGAGGGCGTGGTAGGGGCTGGACGGCAGTCCGGCGTGGGACACCCAGTCGACGGCGGGATGGTCGTTCAGCCATTCGGCGACCAGCCGGGCGTTCTCCACGTGGCGGTCCATGCGTAGCGGCAGGGTCTCGATGCCGGTCAGCGTCAGGTAGGCGTTCATGGGCGACAGCGCCGGTCCGAAGTCGCGCAGACCGACGGCGCGCGCCTTGGTGGTCAGGGCGAAGTCGCCGAAGGTCTCGTGGAAGGTCAGGCCATGGTAGGCGGGTTCGGGCTGGGTCAGGCCGGGGAACCTGTCGCGCCCGTCCGCCATCTTGGCCTTCGACCAGTCGAACCGTCCGCTTTCGACGATGGCCCCGCCAACCGCGTTACCGTGGCCGGACAGGAACTTGGTCATCGAGTGGACGACGATGTCGGCCCCCCAGTCGAGCGGGCGGCAGAGGTAGGGCGTCGCCATGGTGTTGTCGACGATCAGCGGAATGCCGTGGGCGTGGGCGATTTTCGCCACCGCCTCCACGTCGACCACGATGCCGCCGGGGTTGGCCAGGACTTCCAGGAAAATGGCCTTGGTGTCCGGCGTGATGGCCGCTTCGAAATTGGCCGGGTCGGTGGGGGCGACGAAGTCGCACGACCACCCCAGCTTCTTGAACGACAGGCCGAACTGGGTGATCGACCCGCCGTAGAGATTGCGGCTGGCGACGAAATGGTCGCCCGGCTCCAGGAGGGTGAAGAAAGTCAGGAACTGCGCGGCATGGCCGGACGCCACGCAAAGCGCGGCGCGCCCGCCTTCCAGGGCGGCGACGCGCTCTTCCAGGACGCTGACCGTCGGATTGGTCAGGCGCGAATAGATATAGCCGAAGGTGTGCAGGTTGAAGAGGTCGGCGGCATG
>CAZFRK010000128.1:0-8483 GCA_964521375.1 uncultured Rhodobacterales bacterium | reverse complement strand
TACCTGACCTTCGGCGACGGCCCCACCGACGCCGTCATGGTCAACAACGCCGACTGGCTGGACACCCTGAACTATATCCGCTTCCTGCGGGACTTCGGCGTCCATTTCACCATCAACCGGATGATGAGTTTCGAGTCGGTGAAGCTGCGCCTGGATCGCGAACAGCCGCTGACCTTCCTGGAATTCAACTACATGATCCTCCAGGCCTACGATTTCCGCGAACTCGCCACGCGCGACGGCGTGCGCCTGCAGATGGGCGGCTCCGACCAATGGGGCAACATCGTCAACGGCGTCGAGCTGACCCGCCGCGTCGACGGCCAGACCGAGGGCTACAAGGAGGTCTTCG
This sequence comes from uncultured Rhodobacterales bacterium, assembly GCA_964521375.1. GTDB lineage: Bacteria > Pseudomonadota > Alphaproteobacteria > Rhodospirillales > Rhodospirillaceae > CAZFRK01. The sequence goes on along the minus strand of CAZFRK010000128.1, from coordinate 8,137 downwards.
GCCTCACCTCGCCGCTCCTGACCACGGCGTCGGGGGCCAAGATGGGCAAGACCGCCAACGGCGCCATCTGGCTCAACGCCGAACGCCTCGGCCCCTATGACTTCTGGCAGTTCTGGCGCAATACGGAAGACGCCGACGTGGGCCGCTTCCTGCGCCTGTTCACCGAACTGCCGCTGGACGAGATCGCCCGCCTGGAGGCCATGCGGGGCGCGGAGATCAACGAGGCCAAGAAGATCCTCGCCGACGCCGTGACCACCCTCTGCCACGGCGCCGAGGCCGCCGCCCACGCGCGAAAGACGGCGGAAGAGACCTTCGAGCAGGGCGGCGCGGGGGACGACCTGCCGACCGTCGAGATCGCGGCGGCGGACCTGAGCGGCGGCATGGCCGTCATCGACCTTTTGGTCGCCGCCGACCTCGCCAAGTCCAAGGGCGAGGCTCGGCGTCTGGTGCGCGGCGGCGGCATCCGCCTCAACGACGCCAAGGTCGAAGACGAGAACGCCACCGCCTCCACCGCCGACGTGACCAACGGACAGATCAAGCTGTCCGCCGGGAAGAAGCGTCACGCCCTGGTCAAGCCGGTCTAGGACCGGTCCGACCCCGCATCGTCAAGATTGCGCGGCGGCGGTCTTCGCCCCGCGCAATCCGGCGACGGTCAAGCCGTAGATGCTCATCACCACGAGCGCGAAGGCGACCATCTGATAGGTCCGCACCGGTTCGCCCAGGACCACGGCGGCCAGGACCATGGTCAAGGCGGGCCAGGGAGTGACGATGGCGCTGGCGAGCGACACGTCGATGGCGCGCATGGCGTGGAACCAGACGATCAGCTCCGTCGTATAGACCAGTCCCATGAGCATGGCCCACATTTGGAACTCCGGCGCCAGAAGCGCCGCCAAGCCCCCCGGTTGCGCGACGACCAAGACGATGCCCAGGAAGACGGTCGAGATGGCGACGCGCAGGACCGTCACCTGGGCGGGCGTCACCGGCGTCTCGATCAATTCCCGCCGGATGAGCACGTGGGCGATGCTCCATAGGAACGGCACGCCGAGCGGCACGAGCAGCCAGACGGAAGCGCCTTCCAATCGCCAGGAGCCGCCGGTCCCCAGATAGACCAGGGAACCGACCAGAACCGCCGTCAAGGCCAGCTCCAAGGGCGTCTTGCGCCGCTTCAGAAGCACCGCTTCGACCAGAATGGCGAAGACCGGATAGGCCTGAATGGCGATGGCCGCGTTGACCGCGCCCGCCATCTCCACGCCCAGGACATAGAAGTAGGTCGACGCCCCGAACATGGCGCCGGTCGAAAGCGCGACGATCAGGCCGCGCCGCCTTTGCCGAGGCGCCAAATGGGCCGAAAACAGCCCCGCCCGCCCGCGTCGGCGCTCGTGAAGCAACACCGGGGCGGCGAAGACCACCTGCCAGACGGACAGGAAGAAGGCGAAGGCCAGGGCGTCGAAGCCGCCGGGACGACTGTCGGCGATCACAGGCATGGTGCCCAGGATGCACAGGCAGACGAAGGCCAGGGCGATCCCGGTGGAGGGCGAAGCGGACTTCATTGCATCTCTCCTTTGGTGCGATTGCATTGAATATTGCCATGACAATTGCACCTTGACTTTTACCCCTTCAACCGAAATATTGCCCCTATGGCAATATGGACCCCCAACCTCTCCGGGCGCGGCGGCCCCAAGTACCTGCGCATCGTCGAGGCCCTGGCCGACGACATCGCGCGCGGCCTCTTGACGCCCGGCACTCGTCTGCCGCCGCATCGGGACCTCGCCTATCGCCTGGGGGTGTCGCCCAACACCACCGCGCGGGCCTACGCGGAAGGGGTGGCGCGGGCCTTGATCCAGGGCGAGGTCGGACGCGGCACCTATGTCCGCGCTCCGGCGACCCCGGCGCCGCACACGACGGCCGCCACCCTCGACCGTCCGGCCAAGGGTCCCGTAGACCTGTCCCGCAACCTGCCCTGGCCCGGCCCCGCCGGAGCCTGCCTGGCCGACACCCTGGCCGTGCTGGGGCGGCGGGGCGACCTGCCGGACCTGGCCAATCACCAGAGCGGCGGTGCCCCGGCCCATCACGCCGATGCCGCCATCGGCTGGCTTCGCCGCTCCGACGTGATCGCCACGCGGGACGAGGTGGTCATCACCAACGGCGTCCAGCACGGCTTGCTCTGCGCCCTGCTGGCGGTGACGCGGCCCGGCGACCTGCTGCTGACCGAACCCCTGAGCTACGCCCCCGTTCGCGCCCTGGCCGACCGCCTGGGCCTGTCGCTGCGCACGGTGCCGCGCGACGAGGGCGGCCTGTGCCCCGATGCCCTCGCCCGCCTGTGCCGCGACCATGCGCCGACGGCGCTCTATCTGACGCCGACCCTGCACACGCCGACGACGACCACGCTGGACGACGCCCGCCGCGACGCCATCGCCGCCGTCGCCCGCAAGCACGGCATCACGATCATCGAGGACGATGTTTTCGGCTGTCTGGCTCCGGAGGCGCCGGTGCCCATCGCCGCCCGCGCGCCCAAGAACGTCCTTTATCTGTCGAGCACGTCCAAGGGGCTGGCGCCGGGCTTGCGGGTCGGCTTCGTGCGTGCCCCGGCGGACCGGGCGGCGGCCATCCGGGGCGCCGTGACCTTAAGCACCTGGATGGTGCCGCCGCTGATGGCCGAGGTGGCGGCCCTGTGGATCGCCGACGGCACCGCCGACCGCCTGATCGGCCTGCAACGCAAGGAGGCGGCCCGCCGCACGGCCCTGGCCCGGCGCCTGCTGGACGGCCAGAGGCTGCACGGCGGCGACAGCGGACTGCATCTGTGGCTGACCCTGCCCCGCCCATGGACGGCGGACGACTTCCGGACCGAGGCGGCCCGGCGCGGCGTGCTGGTGGTGGAAGCATCGGCCTTCGCCATGGACGGCGCTCCGGCGCCCGAGGCGGTGCGCCTCTGCCTCAGCCACGAGGCCGACAGCGAACGCCTCCATCACGGCCTGACGGTGCTGCGCGACATCCTGCGTGGCCCGGCGGCGCCGTCGCGCATGGTCCTGTAGGGCGAAACGCGCCGCGCCTATCGCGACGGCATCCCCGGAACGGACGGGACGGTCTCCAGGGCGTCGTCCCAGGGGGCGCGGTCGACGGTGAAGATATGGGCCGTGGGGGTCAAGGGCGGGGCCGTATCCAGGCACCCCGCCGGGACGACGGCGATGGACCCGTTTTTCGCCACCGTCGGAACCCCACCGCCGCAGACCGCGCAGAAGCCGCGGGCGAAGCGCGTTTCGGGAAGGCGGAAAGCGCGGACGCTCTCTTGCCCGCTCTCCCAACGCATGCGCGGCGCGCTCAGAAACAGGTTCGCCGCATGGGCCGTTCCCGACGCCTTCCGGCAGCGCGAGCAGTGGCACAGGTAGAACCCCTGAATGTCGCCTTCCAGGGTGAAGCGGACGGCCCCGCAAAGGCACGATCCGGTCAGTTTGCTCAGGCTCACGCGGCGGCTCCCTCTGTCCATCGACCTCCTGGTCCGGCGCCTACTCTACCAGAACGGCGCGGAAATCGTTCACGTTGGTACGCGTCGGCCCGGTGACGATCAGGTCGCCCAAGGCCTGGAACGCCCCATAGCTGTCGTTGTTTTCGAGCAACCCCGGCAGGTCCACCCCGGCGGCCTTGGCGCGCGCCCAGGTGTCGGGCCGCAGGATGGCGCCCGCGTTGTCCTCCACGCCGTCGATACCGTCGGTGTCGCAGGCGATGGCCCACACCCGCTCCTGGCCTTTCAGCGCCACGGCGAGGCCGAGCAGGAATTCGGCGTTGCGCCCGCCGCGCCCGTCGCCCTTCAGGGTGACGGTGGTCTCGCCGCCCGACAGAAGCACGCAGGGCGACGGCAGGGGCTGGCCGTGGAGCAGGATCTGACGGGCCATCCCGGCGTGCACCAGGGCCACGTCGCGGGCCTCGCCCTCGATGGCGTTGCCCAGGATCAAGGGCGTCACCCCCGCCGCGCGGGCGGCGGCGGCGGCGGCCTCCAGGGCGTCCTGGGGCGTCGCCAGCATCTCCAGCGAGGCATGCGGCAGGTCGCCCGGCTTCGGCGTCTCGTCGACGGCCTCTTCCAGATGGCGGACGATATGGTCGGGCGGCGTCAGGCCGTATTTGGCGATCACCGCGCGGGCGTCGGCGAAGGTGGTGGGGTCGGGCACGGTCGGCCCGGAGGCGATGACCGAGGGATCGTCGCCCGGCACGTCGGAGACCAGCAGCGCCATCACCCGCGCCGGAGCGGCGGCGGCGGCCAGACGACCGCCCTTGATGGCCGACAGATGCTTGCGCAGGCAGTTGATTTCCGAAATCGTCGCCCCGCAGCACAAGAGGTCCTTGGTCAGGGCCTGCTTGTCCTTCAGGGTCAGACCCGGCGCCGGAAGCGCCATCAGCGCCGACCCGCCGCCGGAAATCAGGCAGAGCAGCAGATCGTCGGCGGTCAGGCCATGGGCCATCTCCATGATCCGCTTGGCGGCGGCTTGGCTGGCCTCGTCGGGGTTGGGATGCCCGGCCTCGATCACCTCGATTCGGGTGGTCGGCAGGCCGTGGTCGTAGCGGGTGACGACCAGTCCTTCGAGCGGCCCCTCCCAGGCGTCCTCGACGATCCTGGCCATGGCCGCGGCGCCTTTTCCGGCGCCGACGACGATGGTCCGTCCCTTGGGCGGCGGCGGCAGAAGGGCGCGCAGACGGTCGGCGGGCATGGCGGACCCGACGGCGGCATCGAACAAGGTGCGCAACAGGGCTTCGGGGTCGCGGGTCATGGCGGGCCTCCCGGCGAAAAGAGATAGGGCGTGCCCCTGAGAGAGGCACGCCCGTTGGTCACGTCACGGATTACAGAACGACCAGGCTGACGATCCAGACCGCCACCGCGGCCACGGTCCCCTGGACCAGGGTACCGATGGTCTGCAACTTGAAGCCGGTCTTGGGCTCCATGTTGGAGAACTGCGTCACCACCCAGAAGTAGCTGTCATTGGCGTGGCTGACCACCATGGCGCCGGCGCCGATGGCGACGACCACCAGGGCCTTGGCGACTTCCGTGTCCAGCCCCAGGGGGGTGAGCAGCGGCGCCATCAGACCGGCGGTGGTGATGATCGACACGGTGGAGCTGCCCTGGGCCGACTTGATGCCCGCGGCCACCAGGAACGGCAGGACGATGCCGAGCTGCCAGGTGGCGAGGGTTCCACCGACCACATCGGCGATGCCGGAGTTCTGGAGCACCTTGCCGAAGGCGCCGCCGGAGCCGGTGATGATGATGATGGTCGCGGCGGCCAGGATGGCCTCGCCCACCCAGCCGGAGCCGGACAGCATGGAGGCTTCGAGCTTCTTGGGGAGGAACAGCGCCAGGACGACGCCGATGCCCAGCGCCACCACGGGCTGACCCAGGAAGCCGATGACGGTCAGGAATTCTCCTTCCCCGAACGGCTTGGTCGGGAACAGGGCGATGGAGCGCACCACGATCAGGATGATCGGGATGAGGATGGGCAGCAGGGTCTTGGTCGGCGACGGCGCATCGGTCACGGACGGCAGTTGCGCCGGTTCCTCGCCTTCCTTGTAGGGGTCGATATGGACCTTGGCGGCCACCAGGACGGCGAACAGCCACCCGGCGACCAGCGCGATGGCGGCGATCAGGCCGCCCCACAGGATGACCAGACCCAGGTCCGCCTTCAGGATACCGGCGGCGGCGATGGGACCGGGGGTCGGCGGCACCATGGTGTGCGTCGCGTAGAGGCCCAGGCTGAGCGCGATGGCCCCGGCGGCCAGGGAGATTCCGGCCCGCTTGCACAGCGCCTTGTTCAGCGCCGACAGGATGACGAAGCCGGAATCACAGAACACCGGGATCGACACCACATAGCCCATGATGGACATGGTCAGGGGCACGTTCTTCTTGCCGGTGACCTTCAGCATGCCTTCGGCCAGACGCCAGGCCCCGCCCGATTTCTCGAGGAAGGTGCCGATGATGGCGCCGAACAGGATGACGATGCCGATATAGCCGATCGTGCCGCCGAACCCGGCGTTGACCGACTTCACCACCTCTTCGAGCGGCATGCCCGACAGGATGCCGAAACCGAAGGCGGTGACGAGAAGAGCAAGGAAGGGATGCAGTTTCAGTTTGGCCGTGGCGAAGATGATGAAGGCGATCGCCAGAACCAAGAGGACAACTAGCCACATGACGGGATCCTCCGACCTTGGGACGCTCCTTATGGCGGACGTCCGACGTTTCCACCCGAAAGTATAGGCACGTCACGAAAGTTTCTGTCGCGGTCGTGGCACCCGTCAGGCATGCGCAAGACGCATACATACGATGCCTTTTGTCACGGACACGTCTTTTTCGACGCGCGACAGGCGGCTTATCGGACGCGCGACAGGCGGCGTTCGAGTTCCGCGTAATCGTCGGCCCGGAACCCGCCGATCACGGCGCGAATATCCTCGACGCCAACCCCGCAGGCCGTCAAGGTTGATCGTCCGAGGTAGAGGCTGGCTTCCAGGGTCTCGGGCACCGACGCCGACGCCCCGGCCCCGCGCAGCGAGCGCCCGTGCGCCAGATCACGGGCGCGGGCATGGATCGGCAGGTCGGGATGCTGCATGCGGATCTGGGCGACGGTGCGGGCCACGGCGGCGGCGTCGTCCATGGTCACGGTCACGACGCTGGCCCGGTCGGCATGGGCCGCCCGCAACACCTCGGGTCGGCTGGCGTCGCCGTAATAGACCGTGAAGCCGCGCTCGCGTCCCTCGCGGACCTTGTCCAGGTCCAGGTCGAAGGCGACATAGGGCCGCCCGACGCCGTCCAGAAGCGCCGCCACGGTCTGGCCGACGCGTCCGAAGCCGGCGATGATGACGTGCCCCTCGCCCTCGTCCAGGGCGGGCGCGTCCTCTCCGGCGGGCAGGTCCGCCGCACCGCCCAGGCGTCCGGCCATCCGCGCCGCCAGGGCGACCACCGGCGGCGTCAGGGCCATGGACAGGGACACCGCCAGCACCAGCATCTGCGACACCGCGTCCGCGATCACCCCCTGGGCCACGGCGAGGGAAAACAGCACGAAGGCGAATTCACCGCTTTGCGACAGCAGCCCGGCGCTCTTGACGGCGTCGGGCAGGGTCAGGCCAAAGAGCTTCCCCAGCGGCGCCATGATCAGCGCCTTGATGGCCATCAGGCCGACGACGATGGCCAGCACCTTGGGCCAGTCGGCGGCCAGCAGACCGAAGTCGATGCCCATGCCGACGGCCATGAAGAACAGGCCCAGAAGCAGGCCGCGAAACGGCAGGATGTCGGCCTCCACCTGATGGCGGAATTCGCTGTCGGCCAGCAGCAAACCGGCCAGGAAGGCGCCCAGGGCCATGGACAGCCCGGCCAGTTCCATCAGCCACGCCATGCCGAGGACGATCAGCAGGGCGAAGGCGGTGAAGACCTCGGCCGTGCGGGCCCGGGCGACGAGCCGCAGCACCGGATGCAGCAACAGGCGCCCGCCGATCAGGGCGGCGGCCAGGATGCCCCCGCCTTCCAGCACCGCCAGCCCGATGTCGCCACCCAGGTCCCCGGCGTCGCTGGCCAGCAGCGGCACCAGGGTCAGCAGGACCGGAACGCTCAGGTCCTGCAAGAGGAGAACGGCGAAGGTGGCCCGGCCCGCCGTGGAATTCAGCTCCCGCCGTTCGGCCAGGACCTGCAACCCCATGGCGGTGGAGGACAGCGCCAATCCCAGGCCGACGATCACCGCCGCCGGCGGCGGCACCTCCATCAGCCAGGCGATGCCGCCCAGCACCCCGCCGGTCAGCAGGACCTGGGCGCCGCCCATGCCGAACACTTGCCGCCGCATGGTCCACAGGCGCCGGGGCTTCATCTCGATGCCGATCAGGAACAGCAGGAAGACGACGCCGAACTCGGCCACGTGGCGGACCGTCTCGACCGTCGTCACCAGCCCCAGGGCCCAGGGTCCGATGGCCGCCCCCGCCGCCAGATAGCCCAGCACCGACCCGACCCCCAGGCGCCGGGCAAGCGGCACGAACACCACCGCGGCGGCGATCAGGACCAACAGGCGGGAGAGGTCGGAGGGGGACTCGTGCATGATCGACCCTGGTGAAGGAGCGGACGGACGCCGTGGAACGACGTGGGGAAGGAAACGAACGCCTTACCCTAGCGCGGGAC
>CAZFRK010000127.1:0-8488 GCA_964521375.1 uncultured Rhodobacterales bacterium | reverse complement strand
GTCACCCCGCGCTGGCGGCGCAGGGCGCGGATACGGGCACCAAAGGGCGTCATGGCGCGCGGGCCTCCCCTATCGGCCGGGCAGGGCGGGGCAGGCGTGGCCGTCGGCCAGCGGGTTGCAGACGCCGAAGGAGCGCAGGACCTCGATGGCCTGCTGGGCGGCGGCGTCGGCCACCGGCGGTCCGCCGTCCGTGTAGGTCTTCGTCCGCCAGGTCCGTTGCGCCATGTAAAGGGCGCTGTCTCCCTGGATGATGCGGAAGAAGGACGTTTCGCCCAGGCCGGTGCCGCGGTTGCGACCGCATCCCAGGACCCAGAAGGCCGACGGATAGCCGTTGGACAGGCCACTTTGCAGCACCCCGGCGCGGGGGCCGTCGCAGGTCTTCGCCACGTTGCCCCGCGCCCGGTCGTAATAGGTCTGGGCGGGCAGCGCCGCCATGCCGCCGAAGATCTGAACGGTCAGCATGTCCGTCCAGTCGCTCGCCGATTGGCCTTGCGGCACGTAGGCCAGGACATCGGCGCCCTTCTGGGTGGTACGGGCGGCTTCCACCCAGCCGACGGGCAAGGCGATATAGAATCGTTCCCCGCGCGGGCCGCCCTGGGGCGCCCCCTGATCCTGCGCGACCGCGCCGGGCACGGTGGCGAGGAGGATCGTCAGGCAAAGCAGGGAGCCGCGCAGGGCGGCGGGCAGGCGGGGCATGGAACCTCCGGACGCGGGAACCTTTTCGCGTCCATCTTGGCACGCCTTTGATGTGTGTCCGGTTAACGCCGTCTCGCTGGGGTCATGGCTCGGTCGGGTCATGCCTCGGCCAGGGCCAGCCGCCCGGCGAGGGCGGCGAAGACGCCCGCGAAGGCGCGGCGCATCCAGGTCATGACGCGTGGGCTGCCGGTCACATGGTCGCGCACGGTGGCGGCCAGCAGGCCGTAGGCGACGAAGACCACGAAGGTCATCGCCATGAAGACGCCGCTCATGGCCAGCAGGGACGGCAGGGCGCCGGTCGCGTCGGCGGGCACGAACTGCGGCAGGAAGGCCAGGAAGAAGATCGACAGCTTGGGATTGAGGATGTTGATCAACAGGCCGCGCATGGCGGTCCGGGTCAGGCCGCGCGCCGGGGTTTCGGCGGCGTCCGGCGCGGCCAGCGCGCCGCGCTCCCGCCACAGGCCCCAGGCCAAATAGAGCAGATAGATCACCCCGGCGATCTTCACCGCCTGGAAGGCCACGGCGCTGGCGTGCAGCAGGGCGGCGACGCCCAGGATGCTGGCCGTCAGGTGGGGCAGGATGCCCAGGGTGCATCCGAAGGCGGCGGCGACCGACGCCCGCGCGCCCTGAAGCAGCGCCACCGACAGGGTGTAAAGGACGCCGGTCCCCGGCACCAGGACGACGACCAGGGCGGTGATCAGGAATTCCAGGGGCATGGTCGGTTCCTCGACAGGGAGGGGGCGGGGGCGGCGCGGCGACCTAGACGGGGGAGGCGACGCGCCCAGGCATCAGGCGACGGTACCCCAGGGCCTCGGCGATGTGAAGGCGCTCGACCGGCCCGCCGCCGTCCAGGTCGGCCAGGGTGCGGGCGACCCTTAGGACGCGGTGATAGGCGCGCGCCGACAGGCGCAGGCGGTCGGTGGCCTCGACCAGCAGGGCCCGCCCGGCGGCGTCGGGCGTGGCGACGGCGTCCAGGACGGCGCCGTCGGCCTCGGCGTTGCGGCGGATGCGTCCGTCGGGGGCGAGCGCGGCGTAGCGCGCCGCCTGAAGGTCCAGCGCCGCGGCGACGCGGGCGGCGACGGCGGCGCTGTCCTCGCCCTCCGGGGCGCGGGCCAGATCCAGCGGATGGACGGCGGGGACTTCCACATGCAGGTCGATGCGGTCGAGCAGCGGCCCGGACAGGCGGTTCTGATAGTCCTGGGCGCAGCGCGGCGCCTTGGAACAGGCCAGCGCCGGATCGTCCAGATAGCCGCAGCGGCAGGGATTCATGGCGGCCACCAACTGCACGCGGGCCGGATAGGACACATGCCCGGCGGCGCGGCTGACCACCGCGCGGCCCGTCTCCAGCGGTTGGCGCAGGGCTTCCAGGGCGCCGCGCGCGAACTCCGGCAGCTCGTCCAGGAACAGGACGCCGTTGTGGGCCAGGGAGATGTCGCCCGGCTTGGCCCTTTGGCCGCCGCCGACGATGGCCGGGACGCTGGCCGAATGGTGGGGATCGCGAAAGGGCCTGCGGCGCGAGACCGCGCCGTCGGCCAGCCGCCCGGCGACCGAATGGATCATGGAGACCTCCAGCGCCTCGCGCGGGGTCAGGGGCGGCAGGATGCCGGGCAGGCGGGCGGCCAGCATGGACTTGCCCGACCCAGGCGGGCCGATCATCAGCAGGTTGTGGCCCCCGGCGGCGGCCACCTCCAGGGCGCGCTTGGCGCTCTCCTGGCCCTTGATGTCGCGCAGGTCGGGCAGCGGTCCGCCGTCCGTCGGCGCGCCGGGCGCCGGGCGGGCGAGCATCTGCGTGCCCTTGAAATGATTGATCAGCGCCAGCAGCGACGGCGCGGCGACCACGTCCTGTCCCCCGGCCCAGGCGGCTTCCGGTCCCTGGACACCGGGGCAGACCAGCCCCAGACCGGAGCCGTTGGCGTGCATGGCGGCGGGCAGAACGCCCGCCACCGGGGCGATGGTGCCGTCCAGTCCCAACTCGCCCAGGATCACATAGCCCGGCATGTCCTCCGCCGGAAGGACGCCCATGGCGGTGAGCAGGGCGCAGGCGATAGGCAGGTCGAAGTGGCTGCCTTCCTTGGTCATGTCGGCGGGGGCCAGATTGACCGTGATGCGCTTGGGCGGCAGGGCCAGGCCGATGGCCGTCAGGGCCGAGCGCACCCGCTCGCGGCTTTCGCCGACGGCCTTGTCGGGCAGGCCGACGATGGTGAAGGCGGGCAATCCTCCGGCCACCGAGACCTGAACGTCGATCTCGACCGTGTCGATGCCCTGAAAGGCGATGGTCGAAACCCGTGAAACCAAAGCGCGGCCCGTTCTTATCGATGCAACCCAGGGAAACTTTAACGGCTGGAGAGACGCGGAGCCACTGCTTTAACGGTCCAGTAGTGGCGAAACCGTTTCCACATTGTCAGATTGCAATGGGTTGGATACAAATGTTTCAAATAGGGGTATTCGACCTGGGGTTACAATCTATGGGGATGAGGATGTTTCTACGCTTTGTTGCTGTCTTGATCGCCGCAGCGTCTCTTGGCGGCTGCGTCACGTCTAAGAAACTCGCAGTTCCGTTTGATCGCCAGTCCACCTCGGTCCACCGGATCGGCATCCTGGACCCTCAGTTTCCGGAAGACGCCATGGTTTCCGTCGCCGTCAGCGCGGGGCGAAGCTTTGGCCTGATCGGCGCCTTAGTGGATATCGGTGCCCAGGTTGATCGGGAGACGCGATTTGGTGCCGAGTTGGAGCGGCAGTCTTTCCGTGGAAAAGACATGTTCGTCACCAATTTGCGGCAAGCCATTGAGGCTGAGGGTTACGAAACCGTTCTGGTGTCTTTGCCGCGACCCGAGAACGGCGGCTATGTTGCGACCTACCCGGCGGCGAACGAGCATGACGTCGATGCTTATCTCGACATTGTCGTGTCGGCCTATGGCTATATGGCGGCAAGCTCTTCCCAAAGTACGCCCTATCGCCCGGCGACACAGGTCCATGCCCGTCTGGTCAGTGCCGAGGGCCAGACTCTTCTGATGGAAGATGGCGTCTACTACAATCCGTTCAATCCAATGCGTCTTGCCGGAACGGTTGTGACTTTGTCTCCCGACCGGGCCTATGCCTTCGCGACGTTCGATGATCTGATGGCCGAAGGGGAGAAGGCTTCCGAAGGTTTGGGTAAGGCGCTGGAAGCGACCTCGACCGCCATGGCGGGATTGCTGCGATGAGTGACCGGCGAATTCTTTTGATTGCTCTCGTTTGTACAATCGGTTTGGCGGGATGCAAAACCACGGAACGGTATGCATTGCCGACGGTCCTGGAAATCTCACAAACCGACTGTGCCGCCGAGCCGTCTCTGGACAACAGCATAGAACTGCAGTTTTCCGAAACAGAGACGCTGATGAATCGGTCCTTTCTCAACGATCTGAGCGGCTGCTTGGTCGCTGCCGATGGGGAGCGGACGCTCTATCAAGCCTTCAGCCTGCCGAAAGAGACAGCTCCTTATCGTATCGGCGTCGGGAGCGAGCCGTACGATGGTGTCCAATTGGCGCCAAGATTGATCGTCTTGGACAAAACCGGAAACGTGTTGGAAAGCCGCAACGTCGAAGATTTTCATTACCGGGGTGTGCGACTGACGGCTGTTCTCACACCTCCGCCTGAAGCCGCTTATCTGGTCGTTGCCTCTGATCCGTCTTTGATTGGCCAAAATGACCAGAGCATGACGTCTGAGGCCAACACGACCGTCGCGGCAACACCCTATGGTGCGTTTACGATGTACTCGGCGACTGAGGCTCTGGCGCAGTATGTCTATGCCCACTCGGGTTTGATCGTTGTTGATGTGAGTCCCGTCCGACGCGTGGAATAAGGTCGCAGGGACCGGATGTACGCGGCTTCTCCCGTCCGGCCTATTTCGTCACCCCGGTAATCTCCGGGAACAGATGGGCGTAGGCGCCGTAGCCTTCCTCCACCAACCTGTCGGCGGGGACGAAGCGCATGGATGCGGAGTTCATGCAATAGCGCAGGCCGGTCGGTTCGGGGCCGTCGTCGAAGACGTGGCCCAGATGGCTGTCGCCGATTTTCGAGCGGACTTCGGTCCGCGTCATGAACAGGAAGGTGCGGTCCTCGTGCAGGGTCACGGCGTCGTCGTCGAGCGGCTTGGTGAAGGACGGCCAGCCGGTGCCGGACTTGTACTTGTCCTTGGACGAGAACAGCGGTTCCCCCGTCACCACGTCGACGTAAAGGCCCGGCTCCTTGTTGTCCCAATAGGTGTTCTTGAAGGCCGGTTCGGTGCCGTCCTTCTGCGTCACGTCGTATTGCAGGGGCGTCAGGCGCTGCTTGATTGCGTCCTGCGACGGCTTCGTATAGTCGGCGGCCGACGCCGGTGCGGCGACGGCGATGCCGAGGGCGGCGAGAACGAGGGCAAGGCGGGTCATGGCGCGGCTCCCGAGAGACGGTTGGTTTCTTCCCATATAGCCGTCTCGTCGGGGCCTCTCCAGAACCCATGGAGGTGCCTCACGCAGTCTTGATGGCCGTCGGCGGCAAGAGGGCGTCGACGTCCGGCACGACCAGGGCGAAGCGGTCGGCCAGGGCCGCCAGGGCCGCGCGATGGATCTGGGACGCCTCCAGCACGCCGCCCAGGGGGTCGGGCAGGGCGCGCGTCGCCGCCGCCGAGGCGACCACCGTCGGCGAGGCGCCGCGATCAAGGGCGGCGCGCACCGTCGAGGAGACGCACATATGCGTCATGAAGCCGCAGACGATCAGCGGGCGGTCGCCCAGTTCCTCCAGTCGCGCGGCCAGGTCCGTTCCGGCGAAGGCATTGGGCAGGCCCTTCTCGACCACCGCTTCGCCTTCCAGGGGGGCCAGCGACGGCGCCGGGGTGAACCCGGTCCCGGACGGGTCGAAGGCGCCGCTCGCCTTGCCGCGATGCAGGACATGGACGATCCCCGCCCCGGCCCGTCGCGCCGCCGTCAAGAGGCGGGCGGCCTCGGCCACCGCCGGGGCGGCGTCGGGCAGCGGCAGCAGGCCGTCCAGGTATTCGCGCTGCATGTCGATCAGCAGAAGCGTGGCGTCGGCCAGCGGCGGCGGCGTCAGGGTCATGCCCGACAGGGACAGAAGCGTGCGGGGAGAAGGCGTCATGGTCGGAAGCTCCTTGGACGGTGCGCCGTTTGATCTCTGGATCGGTGGTCGGCCTATCCTGGGCCTGCGCGTTCGCCGAAAAAATCCGTATGATCGCCGGATAGACCTGCGAAAACGCGGAGGGTGCCATGGATTGGGATCATATGCGGCTGGTGTTGGCCGTCGCGCGCGGCGGCACCCTGTCGGCGGCGGGGCGGACCCTGGGCGTCGATCAAACCACGGCGGCGCGGCGCCTCGCCAACGCCGAGCGGGCTTTCGGCGGCGCCCTCTTCGCCCGCGCCGCCGGTCGCCTGACGCCGACCGACGCCGGGAGCCTGGTCCTGGTCCGCGCCGAGCGCATGGAGGCGGAGATGGCCGCCGCCCGGCGAGCCATGGACGAGGTGGGCGTCGAGGCGTCCGGACCCGTGCGCGTCACGGCGGTGGAGTCGTTGATCGTCCATCTTCTGATGCCGTTGGTTCCGATGCTGAAGCGGCGCCTGCCCGGCGTGCGCCCGGTCTTTCTGTCCGAGGAGGCGACGCTGGATCTGGCGCGGCGCGAGGCCGACATCGGCCTGCGCCTGGCGCGGCCCCGCGACGGCGACCTGAAGGCCCGCCGCCTGGGCGACATCGCCCTCGCCGTCTATGGGGCGCCGGGCGGCGGCGACGCCTGGCTGGCCTATGACGACAGCCGCGGCCATCTCCCCGAGGCCGTCTGGCGGGCCGAGGCGGCGGGCGCGGCGCCGCCGGTCGTCGAATGCGGCTCGGTGGCGGCCCTGGCGGCGGGGGTGGCCCAGGGACTGGGGCAAGCGGTGCTGCCCTGCTATCTGGGCGACGGCCATCCCGGACTGGTCCGCCGCACGCCGCCGGTGGTGCGGCGCGAGCTGTGGATGGTCCTGCACCCCGACCTGGGGGCGGTGCCGCGCGTGCGGGCGACCGCCGACGCCCTGGCCGAGGCCCTGACGGCCCCGGCGATCCAGGCCCGCCTGGGCGGATCGGGACGCGGCAAGGACCGTGTCGACGCCCCCCCGCCTTAGGGGAAGAGCGCGCGCGCTCTTGCCGGACGGCCGGTCCGCCGCTACATCGGGGCCGCGTCCCGTCCCTTCCCCGTCTCATGCCCCTTCCGGAGTCCGTCTTCATGGACCTGCTGTTGCCCTGGATTTTCACCGCCGCCGGTATCGTGCTCCTGTTCCTGGGCGGCGAGGCCCTGGTCCGGGGCGCGGTGGCCCTGGCCGGGCGGCTGGGGGTGTCGCCGCTGGTGGTCGGCCTGACGGTGGTCGGCTTCGGCACCTCGGCCCCGGAACTGGTGGTCTCGGTGGGCGCGGCCCTGGACGGCGTGCCCGACCTGGCGGTCGGCAACGTGGTCGGCTCCAACATCGCCAACATCCTGCTCATTCTCGGCGTGTCCGCCGCCGTCACGCCGCTGGCCGTGCAGGCGCAGGTGTTCCGGCGTGACGGCATGATCATGCTGGCGGCCTCGGTGCTGTTGCTGATCCTGGCCCAGACCGGGGCCATCGAGCGGTGGGCCGGGGTGGTCCTCTTCGCCGGGCTGGTGGGCTTCCTGGCCTACGCCTACCGGGCCGGTCGGCGTGACGCGGCGGCGGCGGCGGCCTACGCCGCGGAGGCCGAGGAAGTGGCCGAGGCGGGCCTGTCGACGGGGCGCGCCGTGGCCTACGCGGCCATCGGCATCGCCGTGCTGGTGGGCGGCGCGCAGCTCCTGGTCAGCGGCGCCGGCGACATCGCCCGCGCCTTCGGCGTGCCGGAGGCCATCATCGGCCTGACCCTGGTCGCCTTCGGCACCAGCCTGCCCGAACTGGCGACCTCGGTCGTCGCGGCGCTGCGCAAGCATACCGACGTGGCGGTGGGCAACGTGGTCGGGTCGAACATCTTCAACATCCTGGGCATTCTGGGCGTCACCGCCATGGTGTCGCCGCTGCCGGTGGCCGAGCGCATGGCGCGGGCCGACATCTGGATCATGCTGGGCGTCGCGGTGGCCGCCATGGTGGCGCTCAGGACCGGCTGGCGCGTCAGCCGGGGCGAGGGCATCGTGGCCCTGGCCGCCTATGCGGGCTATACGTGGTGGGTGTTCACCTGATCCCGTCGCGGAGGCCGTCGTGACTGTCCTGCCCAGCCTGTTCGTCTCCCACGGCGCGCCGACCCTGGTCTTCGACCTGGAAAGCCCCGCCTACAACGCGCTGGCCGACCTGAGCGACCGTCTGCCCGCCCGGCCGACGGGCATCGTCGTGGTCAGCGCCCATTGGCGGACATCCCGGCCCTGTCTGACCGCCGCGCCGGAACCGGAGACGATTCACGATTTCCACGGCTTTCCGCCCGGCTGCTACGACCTGGTCTATATCGTCGAGGGAGCGCCGGATCTGGCCCGTCGGGCCGCCGGTCTGATCGACGGCGCGACCCTGGACCCGGAGCGCGGCCTGGATCACGGGGCCTGGGTGCCGACCATGCTGGCCTTTCCCGCCGGGGACGTGCCGGTCACGCAACTGTCCCTGCCCGACAGCGACGACCCGGCGGCCAGTCTGGCGCTGGGCCGGGCCTTGACGCCCCTGCGCGACGACGGCGTGCTGATCGTCGGCAGCGGCGGGACGGTCCACAACCTGGACCATTGGCGGCCCGGCGGCCACGAGGTGGCCGACTGGGCGCGGGCGTGGTCGGCCCCGAATTCGCCGTAGGGGCGCCGCGCGACGGC
>CAZFRK010000126.1:7563-8537 GCA_964521375.1 uncultured Rhodobacterales bacterium | reverse complement strand
GCCGCGAAGTCCAGGCTGCCGGGCACGTCACCGTCCTGGGCGTGGCCGGTGGCGAAGGTGATGGAGGTGTTGGTGTCGCGCGCCGTCGCCGGAATGCCCGCGTAGGCCAGACCGCCGACCCCGGCGGTGACGCCCGGCACGACGCGGAAGGGAATGCCCGCCGCCGTCAGGTCGATGGCTTCCTCGGCCCCGCGACCGAAAACGAAGGGGTCGCCGCCCTTCAGGCGCAGGACGCGCTTGCCCTCGCGGGCCAGGGCGACGAGCTGGGCGGTGATGGCCGGTTGCTTGGGGCTTGGCTTGCCGCCGCGCTTCCCGGCGTAGACGCGCTCCGCCTCGGGCGGCGCCAGGGCCAGGATGCGCTCGTCCACCAGGGCGTCGTAGACGATCACCTCGGCCTGGCGCAGGGCATGCGCCGCCAACAGGCTCAGCAGGCCCGGATCGCCCGGTCCGGCGCCGACCAGCCACACCCACCCGGCCTCGAACACGGGCAGGTCGAAGGGCAGGGTCCCAAGGCTCGATCCGGCGGTCTGAACGTCGCGTTTGGTCATGCCCGTTTCATAGCGCGCGGAAGGCCCGCTGGCTACCCTTGCCGAGGCGCCCGTCACGGCCGATGATGCGGCCATGACACGCGACCCCGACACCCTTCGAAAAGGTTGGACCACCGGCGCCTGCGCCGCCGCCGCCGCCACGGCGGCCTGGCAGGGCTTGGTGACCGGGACCTTTCCCGATCCGGTGCGCGTCGCCCTGCCGCGCGGCGAGACCCCCGCCTTCGCCCTGTCCCGACGCGAACTGACGGACGACCGGGCGACGGCGGGCGTCGTCAAGGACGCCGGAGACGATCCCGACGTCACCCACGGGGCGGAGATCATCGCCTCGGTCCGGCGGGGCGAACCGGGCAGCGGCGTCACCTTCGCCGCCGGAGCGGGCGTCGGCACCGTCACCCTGCCGGGGCTGAAGATCGGCGTCGGCGAACC
>CAZFRK010000126.1:6816-7553 GCA_964521375.1 uncultured Rhodobacterales bacterium | reverse complement strand
GGGTCGGCGAGCCGGCCATCAATCCGGGGCCCCGGACCCAGATCGCCGGAAACCTGGAAACCCTGAGCGCCCGCCTGGGGGTTCCCTGCGACGTGGCGGTCACCGTCTCCATTCCCGGCGGCGACGCCTTGGCCCGCCGGACCATGAACCCGCGCCTCGGCATCTTGGGTGGACTGTCGGTGCTGGGGACGACCGGCGTCGTCCAGCCTTATTCCTGCGCCGCCTGGATCGCCTCCATCCATCAGGCGCTGGCCGTCGCCCGCGCCGGGGGCCTGCCCCATCTGGCCGCCTGCACGGGGCGGACGTCGGAGGCCGCCGCGAAAGAGATGCTCGGCCTGCCCGACCAGGCACTGATCGACATGGGCGACTTCGTCGGCGCCACCCTGAAAGGCATACGCGCCCATCCGGTGCCGCGCCTGACCATCGCCGGGGGCTTCGCCAAGCTGTCCAAGCTGGCCCAGGGCCATCTGGACCTGCATTCGGGGCGGTCCAGCGTCGATTTCGCCGCCCTGGCGGCCTTGGCCCGCGACGCCGGGGCGACCGCCGCCGTCGCCCAGGCCATCGCCGAGGCCCGCAACACTGGCACCGTCCTGGTGCTGACCGACCAGGCGCTGGTGTTCGCCCTGTGGGTGCCCCAGCGCCGGCTGCGCATCGCGAGGGACGCCATCCTCGAGGTCGACGCCGCCCGCAGCCACCTCGGCAAGACCCGCTTCACGCCGCTGCTGCGGGTGCGCTGG
>CAZFRK010000126.1:0-6806 GCA_964521375.1 uncultured Rhodobacterales bacterium | reverse complement strand
AGGCGGGGGTCGCCCTGCCCGCCATCGTCGCCGCCCGCGCCCGCGCCGTCGCCCGCGCCGTGGTGACGGGCGAGACGCGCCTGGACGTGGTCCTCTTCGACCGCCAGGGCCGGATGCTGGCCCATGACGGATAGAACGACGCTTGGACCGGACAGGCCGGTCCTGATCCTGGGCGGTACCGGCGAGGCCATCGCCCTGGCCACCCTGCTGGTCGCCGACGGGCGGCGGGTGGTGTCGTCGCTGGCCGGTCGCACGACCGCCCCACGCCTGCCGCCGGGAGAGGTCCGCCGGGGCGGCTTCGGCGGCGTCGACGGCCTGCGGGACTGGCTGCGCGCCCACCGTCCGATCGCCGTCATCGACGCCACCCACCCCTTCGCCGAGACGATCTCCGCCCACGCCGTCGCCGCCTGCGCCGCGGAGGGGGTGCCCCGCCTCGCCCTGGCGCGTCCGCCGTGGCCGTCGGACCCGGCCTGGCACCGCGTCGCCTCCTTGGCCGAGGCCGCCGCCCGCCTGCCCGCCCTGGGGCGGCGCGCCCTACTGACCGTCGGCGCGACGGGGCTGGACGCCTTCACCGCGCCGCCCGGCGGAGAGATCATCGCCCGCGTGGTCACGCCCCCCGAACCGCCGCCGCCGGGCCTCACCCTGGTGGTGGCCCGCGGCCCCTTCACGGCGGAGGGCGAAACGGCCTTCCTGCGCTCACGGACAATTGATCTGTTGGTGACGAAGGACAGCGGCGGCGACGCCACGGCCCCCAAGCTGGCGGCGGCGCGCGCCCTGGGCGTCGCGGTCCTGGTCATCGACCGACCGCCGCGACCGCCCGGTCCGACGGCGGAGAGTCCGGCGGCGGCGCGGGCATGGCTTGATTCCATCGCCCCGGCGGCCCCATAACTAAGGTCCGCGCCCTTCGGCCTTCCCCATCGCACCCGGACCGACCCATGACGCCGCTTCGCCGCTTCCTGCTCGCCCTGCTCCTGCCGCTGCTCCTGGCGCCCGCCGCCGCCCAGGCCGAGTTCGAGCTGTACCGCGAACTGCCGGTCATCAAGTTCATGCGCCAGAACAAGCTGGACGAGATGAAGCGGGAGTTGGTGACCGGGACCAATCCCAACGTCACGGACACCGACGGCCAGCCGATCATCCTGCTGGCCGCCCGCCTGGGCAACGCCGGGGCGGTGGATCTGCTGCTCGACCAGGGGGCGCGTCCCGACGGCAAGGACAAATTCGGCAATACGGCCCTGTCCTGGGCCGCCGACCAGGGGCACGCGGCGATCGTCGAGCGCCTGATCCGCGCCGGGGCCGCCATCGACACCACCAACGGCCAGGGCCTGACCCCCCTGGTGCGCGCGGTCCGCGCCAATCAGGCCGCCGCCGTCGAGGCCCTGCTGAAGGCCGGGGCCGATCCCCTGATCGCCGACTACACCGGACGCGACGCCCTGTCCTGGGCCCAGACCAGCCGCAACCCCAAGGTCCGACGCCTGATCGAGGACGCCGCCCGCTGAACCCGCCCAGAGGGTCGAGCCAAGGGTTGCGCCGAGCGAATACCCCCTGACCTTCGCCTACCTTGGCGCTCCGCGTTAGCGCGTGATAAACCTTTTCCTTAGAGAATGCAGGGGTAGGGTAGGGTTCGATCCGCCAACGGATCGGACAGCGTCAGGAGCGGGCATGCCGAAGCAACGGAGCGCGGCCGCGGGGTTCACGCTGATCGAGATGGCGATCGTCGTCGCCCTCTTCGGGCTGATCGTCGGCGGCGGCCTGGTGAGTCTGGGCGCCTATATGGACAAGCAGGCCATCGACCTGACCCGCGCCCGCATGGACAAGATCGACCGGTCGCTGACCCTCTACGTCATCCGCAACGGCTATCTGCCCTGCCCCGCCGACAGCGACGGCGACCCGGTCGCCAACTGCGACGACGGCACCGGCGACGCGCGCGGCACCGTCTTCACGGGTGTCCTGCCCTACGCCGACATGGGCCTGCTGCGCCGCGACGTGCAAAACGGCTGGAACCAGGACATCGAATACACCGTCGACACGGCCTATACCGAGGACCAGACGGCCATCCTGGACACCATCAAGCCGCCGACCACCGACAACTACGCCGACGCCTACGACCTCTGCGGCTATATCGACCTCCAGGTCAGCGCCGGAACCTCGCGCACGGCGGACGACGCCTGCGACGACGGGGCGCTGGAAGGCGGCTACGCCTGGCCGGTCTACATCCTGGTCTCTCCGGGGGAGAACGGCGCCTCGGAGAACACCGACGGCGACATCACCTTCGTCGAAAGCGGCGACGACATCCTGCACGCCCGCACGGCGGCGCAGATCATCCGGGACGCCCAGTGATGGGCGCCCGGGCCAAGGGACCGCGCCGCGTCGCCGCGGGCGAAGAGGGCTTCGCCGTCCTGGGCTTGGTGGTGGCGCTGCTGCTGGTCATGGCCGCCATCGGCGCCAGCTTCACCTTTTCCTCCAGCGAGCATCGCCTGTCCGACGAGGTCAACGACGCCTTCGACCTGCGCGAGCTGCGCCGCGCCATGGAGGCGCAGATGACGGTCAAGGGCGACGTAATCTGTCCCGACACGGATCAGGACGGCCTGACCGAGTCCTCGTGCGGCGGCATCACCGTCGGCACCGTGCCCTGGGCCGACTTCGGCTTGCCGAAGCGGGCGGTCATCGACGGCTCCGGCGCCATGGTGACCTACGTCACCAACGAGGACTTCTTCGTCGACGGTTACGACAAGACCACGATGCTGAAGGTCGAGGAGAACGAGGGCGGGACCACCGACGACTGCTCCTTCGTCCTGGTCTCGCACGGCCCCAACAGGCTGGGCGCCATCCTGCCCGGCGGCACGACGGTGGATGATCCCCCGGCGGGCAGCGCCGAGGCCGAGAACACCGACGACGACGCCGACTTCATCGCCCGCAGCGACGGCGACGAGGACGGCGACGGCGTCCCCGACAACGACTTCGACGATCGCGTCGAATGCGGGTCGCCGAACATGATCGACCTCGCCGCCTTGACGACCCCCGGCGGCAACAACGGCGGCGAGGACGACGGCTCTTCCGACGAGACCCCGGCCCTGACCAAAAAAGTCTCGCTGATCGACTATGGCGAGGTCCATGACGCCCAAGGGACCTACACCGGCCAGACCAGCATCACCTTCGACGGCGGCGCCCTGACCTCCGAGGGCGGCACCGTGACCGCCGCCGACGGCAGTATCCTGGGCATCGAACTGGGCGGTTTCGGCATCCGGTCCGCCGACGATTCCTGTTGGCTGCTGTCCATCGACTGCCTGCTCATCAACGACGACGAAGTGTTCAAGGTCAAGCTGGACGACGGGACGGCGGCCTCCTTCAACATCGGCTTCCGCTATCTGTCGGCGGGTCAACAGGCCCTGATCCGCGGCTTCGAAGGCGGGTCGGAGATCGGCTCCCTGACCCTCAGTGGCCAGCCCGGAAGCCTTCTCGACCTGCGCTTCGACGACCAGACCTTCGCCGACGATCCGCGGTTCGACGAACTGCGCGTTTCCGCCGTCGGCAACAGTGACTTCATGATCACCGCCCTGGAGTTCAACCCATGACCCGGCGCGCCGTCCTCTCCCGGTCGCCGGAGCAGGCCGGGTTCACGCTGATCGAGCTTGCCCTGGTGCTGATGATCGTCGGCATGATGGTGGGCGGCGGCATCTACGGCATCCAGTCCTATCGCGAACGCGCCAGCATCATTTCCACCGACACCAACCTGCGCCGTATCGACGCCGCCATCACCACCTTCGTCGCCTACCGGGGCCGTCTTCCGCGCCCCGCCGCCACCGAGACCGGCGCCGAGGGCGCGCTGGACGGTGGCGACGACATCACCGAGGGCTTCCTGCCGTGGGACGCGCTCGGCCTGACGCGGGCCGAGGCCGAGGACGGCTGGGGCCACCCCCTGCGCTACGCTGTCTTCGACGATGCCGCCGACGACGGCGAACCGCTGCGCTGTTCGGGTAGTTTCGGACGCGACGACGGCCTGTTCCTGCTGGACAAGAACGACAACCCCGACACGGAGAACGTCTCCTACGTGGTCTATTCGCGCGGCGAGGACGAGATCGACCAGACCCGGGACTCCGAAGGCACCTATTACTACGAGGCCCACGGCGCCTATTTCGACGACGTTGTGTCGGGCCGCGCGTCCGACCAGATCCTGATCGATTCCG
This sequence comes from uncultured Rhodobacterales bacterium, assembly GCA_964521375.1. GTDB lineage: Bacteria > Pseudomonadota > Alphaproteobacteria > Rhodospirillales > Rhodospirillaceae > CAZFRK01. The sequence goes on along the minus strand of CAZFRK010000126.1, from coordinate 2,622 downwards.
GCTGCCGCCTGGAGGCCGCCGACTACGACCCCTGCCCGGGCGGCTGCGGAGACGACGACAACGGCGGCACAGGGCGCAAGGGACCGCAGGGCGGCATGATCGAGTTCAGCAAGCGGTCCCTGAAAAAGTACTGGGGCGGCGCCTACGAAGGCTTCAACACCACCAGCGACGAAATCAGCGGTCAGCGGCGCATCGAACCGGACATCGTCGACGAGGCGATGAAGTTCGGCGACGCCCCCGACTGGACCAAGTGGAACGACGGCAGCATGCGGTCCTGCGTCTGGCCGACCTACGACCTGCGCCTGGAAAACGCAGACCTCCGCATGTACGCCCGCGTCGCCATCAAGACCGACACCGCGGCCGCCTTCGGCGACGGATTGACCGCCGCCTTCCTGCCCTGGGAGGTGGCGACCCGCACCAGCTATTACGGCAGCGCGGAAGTATGCGGCGAGGAAGGCCCCTACCTGGGCTTCGCCTCCAAGGCGGACTCCTCCAACTGGCAGCTCACCCCGAAGAGCGAGTTCGAGAACTCCGTGCCCAACGCCAACGACATCGGTCAGCGGGCGGCGCTCGGCGTGGAGCTGGATATCGTCAGCGACGTCGGCAACAAGAATGGCCGCGCCTTCTATGATCCGCCGAATTCCGTCGGCGCGCCGGAGGAAAACCACGCCGCCATCATCGTCCACAACACCTGGCACAATCCATCGAATCAGCACGGGCTGGCCAACCCGCATTGCGACAGCACCGAAGCCAGTTGCATCCTGCCCGCGGGATCGTCCGCCGCCGACCGCCATTGGCTGGAACGCGGCGTCACCGCCTGGCACAAGGTGCGGGTGGAGGTCATGGACGGCCCGACGGCCAATTGCCCGACCGCCGACTATAACGGCGACGGCACGCCCGATTCCCCGGTCGAGGTGGTGACCATGCTGTGGGCGCCCGATGAATCCTGCGCCGCCGACTGCACCGACCTCAGCCTGCCCTATACCGCCCTGGTCAGCGCAGCCAAGACCACCGATGGCGCCATGAGCGTGGCGCGACGCTGCCTCGCCAAGCCGACCCGCCGCGTCACCATGGGCCAAGGCTGGGATCTGGGCACCTGGAGCAAGCTGAAGCCGGGCTTCACCCTGTCCCTGGCGATGAAGGAAGTGGATCGGACGGAAATCTGGATCAGCGACTTCGTCGCCTCCTCGGCGCCCAGTTGGGACGAACGCCCCGTCGCTGGAGCCGGCGACGTTTCCACGGAACTCCGTCCGACGCTGATCGATTCCACCTCCGAATTCGACTGGAACATCCTGCGCCGCTCCGGGGCGCCTTATACCGGTGGAGAGGGAATCTGGACCGGCACGTCGTGGCTGCGCTTCCCCAACCTGGGCGTCGACGTCACCGCGCTCAACGGCGAATTGACGTTGGCCTTCAATGAAAACCAGCGCCCTATCGGCTGGGGCATCAAGGGGGCCGGGGGCAGCGGCACGGACTGGTGGCCGCCGCCGCTGATCGACAACGTCCCCGATCCCGCCGACCGCGTGGTGGGCGAACGGGAGGCCATCCAGTTCACCTTCGACAAGGCCTACCGTCAGGCGCGTATCGCGCTCACCGAGTTCACCGGCGCCGAAAAGATGTACGTCAAGCTCTACCGGGCCAGCGATCCGACGAAAAACGTCCACGAGGCCACCGTGCAGGCCTGCGATTCCAACAAGAGCGACGCCTACGTCAGCATCGTCTCTCCGGTGGATTTCGACACCATCTCGATCGAGCCGGAACCCCAGGCCAACACCAATGCGTCGGCCTTCCACGTCTGGCGCGTCAAGGCCTGCGGGGCCTCCGCCGGAGCCGCCTGCGACATGGACCAGCCGTCGTCCCGCTACTATTGGCCGGGCGCCTGCTCGACCTCGGCGACGGCCACGCCACTCGCGGGGAACTAGGGCATGGCGGGGACAATCCGGACGCGACGAAGGGCGGCGACGGTCGCGGCGACGATTTTGGCGGCCTGCCTGGCGGTCTTGGGCGGTCCCGTCGGCGACGCCGCCGCGCAGGGCGTCGATCCCGCCCGCCTCTGCCTGGATCCCATGACCCGCCTGGAACGGGAACACGACATCGCTCCCGGCCTTCTGGAAGCCATCGCCCGCACCGAGAGCGGGCGGCGCAATCCCCGGACCGGGGACTGGGCGCCCTGGCCGTGGACCATCAACGCCGAAGGCACGCCCTACTACTTCCAGACCAAGGACGAGGCGGTCAAGGCCGTCCAGGGACTGCTGCTGCAAGGCGTGACCAGCGTCGACATCGGCTGCATGCAGATCAGCCTGCATTGGCACAACGAGAAGTTCACCACCCTCGAGGACATCTTCGACCCCATCACCAACATCGCCTATGCCGCCGAGCATCTGCGCGGCCTCTACGAACAGCACGGCACCTGGCAGGGCGCGGCGGGCTATTACCATTCCGCCACCCGCGAACTGCGCACCGCCTATCTGCGCCGGGTGCTGGGCTATTGGCGGCGCGGCGACATGGCCGACGCCGCCCTGGTCACCGGCGGCGACGGCTCGGGACCGCTGGCACGCGCCGCCGCCGCCTTCGAGAAGGGCGAGTACCGGGACGCGCTGGTGTTCTACGACGAGGTCCTGG
>CAZFRK010000125.1:0-8630 GCA_964521375.1 uncultured Rhodobacterales bacterium | reverse complement strand
TGGCCGTCGCCGCCCATCTGCCCGACGCGCGGGCGGCCCGCGCCCTGCCCGCCGTCGCCAAGTACCTGGACGACTGGCCGCGCGCCGAGGATTTCGGCATCGTCGCCCCGACTCGCGGCGCCGCCTGGGCCCGCCAGTTCACGCGCCGCGAACAGCCCGACTTTTGGGTCGACGGCTATACGCCCGAAGTGGCGATAGGCGTCCTGCCCGGCCACCGGGGCCAGGGGGTCGGCGCCGCCCTTCTCCGCGCCCTGATGGCCGAGGCCGACCGCCGCGGCCATGGTCTGTGCCTCAACGCCCGCGACGAAAATCCCGCCTTGCGTCTCTACCGCAGGCTCGGTTTCCGCCCGCTTCCGGGGCTGGAGGGCGCCAATATCGGCGGCACGCGCTCGCGCGCCTGGCTGTGGCATCCCTGAGCCGCCCCAAAGCGCACCGAACGCCGCGCTGCGCGCCCCACGCGACACGCACCACCTCTCTTGCGCTTCGACGCCCGCCCGGATAGAGGAAAGGCCCCGTCCCGCCATCCGAGGCCACCGATGCTTCAGTTCCTTCCCATCTTCACCGCCGTCTTCTTGGCCGAACTGGGCGACAAGACCCAGCTCGCCACCGTGCTGTTCGCCAGCCAGAAGGACGTTTCGCCCTTCGGCGTCTTCCTGGCCTCGGCGGGAGCCCTGGTCCTGTCCTCGGCCATCGCCGTCCTGCTCGGCTCCGTCGCCGCGAAGTATGTGGAGGGCGTGCCGCTGAAGCTGATCGCCGGTCTGGGCTTTGTCGCCATCGGCGGTTGGATGATCGTGGAACATTTGCGCGGAACCGCGTAGAATAGTTTCACCTGAAACTATCGACCCGGACGTTCGATGCCGCGCAAGCCCGATCCCCGCTCCCTGCCCGTCGCCGTCCTCCTGACGGCCCTGGTCGCCTTCGGGCCTATTTCGACCGACCTCTACCTGCCGTCCTTGCCCGCCATGACCCGCGCCTTCGGGGCCGAGGTCAGCCAGGTGCAGTTGACGCTGTCCGTCTTCATCTACGGATTCGCCTGCGGGATGCTGGTCTACGGTCCGCTGTCCGACCGCTTCGGACGCCGCCCCATCCTGATCGCCGGGGTGGTGATCTACTTCCTGGCGTCCATCGCCTGCCTCTTCGTCCCGTCCATCGAGGCGCTGATCGCCGCCCGCTTCTTCCAGGCGGTCGGCGCCTGCGCCGGTCCGGTCATCGGGCGGGCGGTGGTGCGCGACGTCTATTCCCGCCAGGAAGCCGCCAAGATGCTCTCCTACATGGCCTCGGCCATGGCCATCGCTCCGGCGGTCGGGCCGATTCTCGGCGGCTGGCTGCATGCCACCTTCGGCTGGCAGTCCACCTTCGGCGCCCTGGCCGTCTTTGGGCTGGCGGTCCTGACCGGCACCCTTTTGATGCTGCGCGAGACCAACGCCCATAAGGACCCCATGGCGACGGTTCCGGCCCGCGTCCTGGGCAATTACCTGCGCCTGCTGCGGACGCGCGTCTTCCTCGGCCATACCCTGGTCGTCGGCCTGGCCTTCGGCGGGCTGTTCAGCTTCATTTCCGGGTCCAGTTTCGTGCTGATCGACGTCCTGGGCGTGCCGCCGCGCTTTTTCGGATTCGCCTTCGCCGTGGTGGTGGCGGGCTACATGATCGGGGCCTTCTCCTCGGCCCGCCTGACCATGCGCTTCGGCATCGACCGCGTGCTGCGGGCGGGAACGGTGCTGGCCGCCACCGCCGGATTGACCGTCGGCGGACTGGCGCTGGCGGGCGTCTCCGGGCTGGCCGCCGTCCTGGCCCCCATGGCGCTCTATTTCTTCGCCTGCGCGCTGGTCATCCCCAACGGCACGGCGGGGGCCATCGGTCCCTTCCCGAGCATGGCCGGGGCGGTCTCGGCCCTGCTCGGCTTCCTGCAAATGCTGTGCGGCGCCACCGCCGGATTCCTGGTCGGCCTGTTGCACGACGACTCCACCCTGCCCATGGCGGGCACCATCGCCATCATGGGCACGGCCAGCCTGATCGCCTATTGGACCCTGGTGCGCGGCACCCCCGACGATGTAGAAGAGCATCGGACGGTCCCAGCGAAGGAGCCTTGCCGGTGAGCGCGACCCAGTACCACGTGTGGTGTGACCTGCGCCCAGGCGTCAGCGACGTCGATTTCGCCGACGCCGTGAGCGGCTATCTCGATCGCCTGCTGCAGGACGGCTTCCTGACCGACTGGCGCCTGTCGCGCCGCAAGCTGGGCCTCGGCCCGCCGGACCTGGGCGAGTTCCACATCGTCATGGAGGTCGAGGGTCTGGCAGACCTGGACGAACTCTTCACCGCCGTTTCCGAACGCACCGACCCGCTGGAAAGCCTGCATGTGGCGGTGAACGGCAAGGTGACGAACTTCAAGGCCGCCCTCTACCGCGACTTCCCCGATCCTCACCGCTCGCGCGGCGAGGAACGGTTCTGACGCGACGACCGGCGGAGGCGACGGCCTATTCCACCCGGCAGGCGTCGTCGAAGGAGAAGCGCGGGCTACGGTCGAACAGGCCCGACGGGTCCCCGTGGCCGATGTTGACCAGGAAATTGACCGTCACGTCGCTGTCCTTGAAGAAGGTCTCGTTGACCTTGGCCTTGTCGAATCCGCTCATGGGGCCGCAGTCCAGGCCCAGCGCCCGCGCCGCCAGCATCAGATAGGCGCCCTGGAGGGCGGCGTTGCGGAAGGCCGTCTCCTGGATCAGGGCGTCGTTGCCGACGAACCACGCCTTGGCGTCGGTGTGCGGGAACAGGCGCGGCAGGTAGTCGTAGAACCTCATGTCCTGACCAATGATGGCCGTCACCGGCGCCGTCCTGGTCTTGGCCCGGTTGCCTTCCGCCAGACAGGGTTCCAGGCGGGCCTTGGCCTCCGGCGAGCGCACGAAGACGATACGCGCCGGGGAGCAGTTGGCGCTGGTCGGCCCCATGCGCGCCAGGTCCCAAAGACGTTCCAGGGTCTCGACCTCGACGGGTTCGTCGCGCCACGCGTTGTGGCTGCGGGCGTCCAGGAAGAGGCGGCGCAGGGCATCGTCGTTCAGCGCCGGGGTAAGCTCGGCCATTGCACAGTCTCCGCTATTCATTGTCCTATAGGGCATCCCCCGGATTGGGGGTCCGCATTCATATGGGGGCGCCCGACGGGCCGCGCACGGCCCGCCCCGCCGAAATAGTCAGGGAGATCCGCCCGTGTTCCGACCCCTCACCGCGCTTCTGGCCCTCTGCCTTCTGGCCGCCGTTCCGGTGGCCGCCGCGGCGGAGCGGACGGCGGCGGTCGTCCTTATGTATCACCGCTTCGGCGAGGACTCCCTGCCGTCGACCAACATCCGCATGGACCAGTTCCGCGCCCACCTCGACGCCCTGGCCGAGGGCGGCTACACCGTCCTGCCGCTGCCCGAGATCGTCGCCGCCCTACACGAAGGCCGCCCGCTGCCGGACAAGACGGTGGCCATCACCGTCGACGACGCCTTCGCGTCGGTCCATGACCGGGCCTGGCCGCTGCTGCGCGCGGCGGGCTATCCGATGACCCTGTTCGTTTCCACCGAGCTGATCGGCGCGCCGGGCTACATGACCTGGGACGAGATCGCCGAGATGGCCGCCGCCGGGGTCACCATCGGCGCCCACGGCCATGTCCATCCGCACATGCCCGCCCTCGGCCCCGAGGCGCAGCGGGCCGACATGGACACCGCCATGGCGCTGTTCGAGCAGACCCTGGGCCTGCGTCCGACCCTGCTCGCCTATCCCTTCGGAGAAGCCGACGCCGCCGCCCTGGCGCTGGCCCGCGACATGGGTTTCGCCGCCGCCTTCGGGCAGCATTCGGGCGTCGCCACGCCGGGCGAGATGCTCTACCTGCCGCGCTTCGCCTTGAACGAACACTACGGTTCGCTGGATCGCTTCCTTCAGGTCACGACCGCCCTGCCGATCCCCGCCGAGGACATCAGCCCCGCCGATCCCACCCTGCGCTCCGCCGACGCCAATCCGCCCGCCTACGGCTTCACCGTCAAGGACCCGGCGCTGACCGGACGCCTGGGGGCGCTCAACTGCTTCGGCCCCAACGGCGCCACCGCCCATGTGGAACTGCTCGGCCCGCGCGTCGAGGTGCGCCTGGACACGGCCATCCCGCCGGGACGCGGTCGCGTCAACTGCACCCTGCCCGGCGTCGGCGACGACCAGGGCCGGTGGCATTGGCGCGGCACCCTCTTCACCGTCCCCGGCGGCACCGACTGAGCCGCCTTGGCGGCGGGCCGCGCCGGGCGTAGACTGCGCCGCCGTTTCTTCCCGCGCCGAAAGCCCGCCCGTCATGGCCCTCCTGCGATCCATCGCCACCGTCAGCGGCTTCACCATGCTCAGCCGCGTGACCGGATTCGCCCGTGACATCCTGATCGCCAATTACCTGGGCGCCGGGCTGGTCGCCGACGCCTTCTTCGTCGCCTTCAAGTTTCCCAACCTGTTCCGCCGCTTCTTCGGCGAGGGCGCGGTGGCCGCCGCCTTCGTGCCGCTGTTCTCCGCCACCTTGGAGAAAGAGGGCGAGGCCGAGGCCAAGCTGTTCGCCGAACGCGCCTTCGCCGTCCTGGGGCTGGCGCTCGGTCTGCTGGTGGCGGTCATGATGATCGCCATGCCGGTCGCCATGCTGGTCTTCGCGCCGGGCTTTTCCGAAGTCCCCGGCAAGCAGGAGCTGGCCGTCGACCTGTCGCGCATCACCTTTCCCTACCTTCTCTTCATCTCCCTGAGCGCCTTGCTGTCGGGCCTGCTCAACGCGCTGGGAAAGTTCGCCGCCGCCGCCGCCACGCCCATCCTGCTCAACCTGACGCTCATGGCCGCGCTTCTGGGCTTCGCCGGGGTGACGGAAACGCCGGGCCACGCGCTGGCCTGGGGGGTTTCCGCGGCCGGTGTTCTGCAATTCGTCTGGCTGATGGGGTCGGCCCGCCGCGCCGGGGTTCCCATCGGCTTGCGACGACCGACCCTCAGCCCGCGCGTGCGCAAGCTCATCAAGCGGGTGATCCCGGTGGCGCTGGGGGCGGGCATCTATCAGATCAGCCTGTTGATCGACACCATCCTGGCGTCCCTGGTGTCGGAGGGCGCGGTGAGCTGGCTCTATTACGCCGACCGGGTGAACCAATTGCCGCTCGGCGTGGTCGGCACGGCCATCGGCGTGGCGCTGCTGCCGCTGCTGTCGCGCCAACTGGCCGCCGGTCAGGAGGCCGACGCCCTGCGAAGCCAGAACCGGGCGGTCGAATTCACCCTGCTCCTGACCCTGCCCGCCATGGCCGGATTGATGGTCCTGGCCGACCCGATCGCCAGCGTGCTGTTCCAACGCGGCGCCTTCACCGCCGCCGACGCCCAGGCCACCGGCGCGGCGCTGGCCGCCTTTTCCCTCGGTCTGCCGGGCTACGTCCTGATCAAGGTCCTCAGCCCCGGCTTCTTCGCCCGTGAAGACACCAAGACGCCGGTCTACGTGGCCTCCGCCGCCCTGACGGCGAGCATCGTCCTCAACGTCGTCCTGATGCAGATCCTGGGGCACGTGGGCATCGCCCTCGGCACGGCGCTCGGCGCGTTGCTCAACGGCGGCACGCTGTGGGTTTTGCTGCACCGGCGCGGCTATTTCCATGGCGACGCCCGCCTGCGTCGCCGCGCCCCGCGCATCGCCGTCGCCGCCCTGGTCATGGCCGGGGCCGTGGAAGCCGCCCAATGGGGCGCCGCCGACCTGGGGCTGCGTCCGGGCTGGGGCGTTCTCGGCGGCTATATCGTCCTGGCGCTGGTGGTCTTCTTCGGCGTCGGACTGCTGATCGGCGCGGTCGCCCGCGACGACGCCCGCCTGCTGCGGCGAATGCGCCGTCGGTCGACGACCGACACGGGCGGCGACGCGCCCGATGCTTGATCGCTCCCCCGGTTTGGGCTAATGGCGAGGTCCCGGACCAGTGTCCAAAGCCGTGTCCACCCATGGAAAGAGCAACCTGATGAAGCGCATTTTCTCGGGCGTCCAGCCCACCGGCAACCTGCACCTCGGCAACTACCTGGGGGCCATCCGCAACTGGGTGCGCCTGCAACAGGACTATGACGACTGCGTCTTCTGCGTCGTCGACATGCACGCCATCACCGTCTGGCAGGACCCCGCCGCGCTGCGTCAGGCCACCCGCGAAGTCGCCGCCGCCTTCATCGCCGCGGGCATTGATCCGAAGAAGAACGTCCTGTTCAACCAGTCCGCCGTCGCCGGGCACGCCCAGCTTGCCTGGGTGTTCAACTGCGTCGCCCGCATGGGCTGGCTGAACCGCATGACCCAGTTCAAGGAAAAGGCGGGCAAGCACAAGGAGAACGCCTCGGTCGGGCTGTTCGCCTATCCCAGCCTGATGGCCGCCGACATCCTGCTCTACAAGGCCAGCCACGTGCCGGTGGGCGAGGACCAGAAGCAGCACCTGGAGCTGACCCGCGACATCGCCATCAAGTTCAACAACGACACCGGGCGCGAGGTCTTCCCCGTGACCGAGCCGTTGATCTTCGGCGAGGCCACCCGCGTCATGTCCCTGCGCGACGGCTCCAAGAAGATGAGCAAGTCCGACACCTCGGACTATTCGCGCATCAACATGACCGACGACGCCGACGCCATCGCCCAGAAGATCCGCAAGGCCAAGACCGACCCCGAGCCGCTGCCGACCGAGGTCGACGGCCTGACCGAGCGCCCCGAGGCCGCCAATCTGGTCGGCATCTACGCCGCCCTGTCCGACAAGACCCGCGCCGAGGTCCTGGAGGAGGTCGGCGGACGCGCCTTCAGCGAGTTCAAGGGCATGCTGACCGACCTCGCCGTCTCGGTCCTGGGACCGATCAACGAGGAAATGAAGCGCCTGCTGGCCGACCCCTCGCAGATCGACGCCGTGTTGCGCGACGGCGCCGACCGCGCCGACGCCATCGCCCGCCCCGTCATCGACGAGGTCTACGACGCCCTGGGCTTCCTCAAGCCCTGATCCGACGGCCACCCCAGACGATGACCGGCTGACGGGGACCAACCGCCGGTGACCGACTGACGGCGAACGGTCGACGCCTCCGCGCCACGCGCCCAGAGGCGTCGGCCCGCCCGCGGGATCAGGCGCAGACCTCCAGAAGGTCCTGCTGCTGCTCCGTCAGGCGCTCCGACAGCATGGCGGCGATGCGCTCGGCGATGGCCTTGCGCGCCAGCTTGACCGGCAGCGACTTGCCGGACGCCCAACGGCTGACCGAGGCTTCCGACGTGTGGAACTCATCGGCCAGATTGGCCTGCGTATAGCCCATCAGAAGCATATAGTGGATGAGGACACCGAAGGCGGGCCTGTCGTCCAGGTCGAGCGTCCGGGCGAGATCCAACGCGTCCTTCAGGATCTGGACCTCCCCCCGAATCTTGACCTGACCGGCCTTGCTGGCCTTCTGCTCCTGCGTCATGGCGATCATGTTTCGTCTCCGCGTTCCGCGTTCCGCCTGCCCGGGACCGTGGGTGACACGGGACTCCTCGTGGTCGGCGGGGCGAGACGTTTCGGCGTCCGAAGAGGCCAGTGAGTCTCAAGCGCCGCGGACACTTCCCAGGCTTGGACGGATGTACACCCCGAATTTATGACCGAAGAAGACGAAATGCAACATCAATGCATATCGCTCTTTCTCCACCATTTCGGCATGGTCCACCGCTTTAACGGGCCACCATTGGACAGGGTTCCCACCCGACGAAAACCATTTAAGCTTGCGTGGGTCGGCGATGCGATCGGGGATGGGGACGACATGCTGAAGATCACGGTTCGGAGTTCGGTGGAGGCCGACTTCCCAGCCATCAAGGCGTTCATCGACACCTATCAGCATGAATACAACGCACGGCGCGACGACGCGACACTGTTGGCAATGATCAAGAGACGCTACTTTCTCTTGTTTCACGTCAGCATTCCCCCCGTGGACACCGCTGAAACCCTGGTCGCCGTCTCCGGCCTGTTCGAGCACGGGGACGAAGGGCAGTGGATCGAAGCCGGAGCGACCCGCGTCATTCTGAACGGCTTCGGTCTCCAGCGTCTGGCGACCGACCTGCGGGCGCTGACGGCCGTCGTCACGAACAGCGACTTACAGGAAATTTTCGCCACCGTCGTGGACGGAAACGCGACCTCGCGCGCCAACCTCGAAGCCTGCGGCTTCGAGCCTTGGACGCCCCCTCAGGCACTGGTGGAGGAAAAGAAGCGCCTCCATTCCGGCATGGGCGCCGGGTCCAGGGTCGTCGACTATTTCCATCTGCCTGGGGCGCGCCTGCCCGAGAAGGCCCGCCGCGTCCTGGAGATGGCGGATAACGGCCGCACCCTCCATCGCAAGGCGCGTCATCCCGCCGACGACACCGAAGCCCGCCTGGTGTTCGAGGCCGACGCCGTGACCTTCTACCGCGAGGCGCTGGAGGAACTGGCGACGGGACACCTGTCGCGTTAATCCCCGCCCCCGCCGTCCCCCGGCGCGACGCCCCGCGCCCCGCGGCCGGACCCCTGGCGGTGGGGACTTGGCACGGTCCCGCCTCTTTATATGAGAAACACGCAATATAGCTGGGGTTCGCGCGCGAGTTCGGGTATCCTTCCCGGAAACCAACCAAGACACGAAGATGCCGGGTCCGACCCGCGGGGGCGGGAAAA
>CAZFRK010000124.1:0-8635 GCA_964521375.1 uncultured Rhodobacterales bacterium | reverse complement strand
GCATCGGCGAGGTCCTGGACCAGCGCCAGAAGATGGTGGACGACGACCTCGACCGTGCCCACCAGCTCAAGGCCGAGACCGAGCAGGCCATCGCCGACTACGAGAAGGCCCTGGCCGAGGCTCGCGCCCAGGCGCATGAGGTTCTCAAGAAGGCGCAGGAAGAGGCGTCCAAGAAGGCCGAGGCCCGCAACGCCGAAGTCAATGCCAAGCTGTCCGACCAGATCAAGCAGGGCGAGGCCCGCATCGCCAAGGCGCGTGACGACGCCATGGCCCAGGTGAAGGAAATCGCCACCGGGTCCGCGCTGTCCATCGCCGACCGTCTGGCGGGCCTGAGCGTCGACGAGGCGTCCGCCGACGCCGCCGTCGCCGCCGTCATGAAGGAGAAAGCGTGATGATCTCCGTCGCTCACGCCGCCACGGAAGCCCACGGCCACGCCGCGCCCTTCTACGCCACCGCCGAATTCTGGGTGGCGATGGCCTTCGTGATCGTCGTCGGCCTGGCCGCCCGTCCGGTGTTCCGCGCCATCGCCGCCGGTCTCGACGCCCGCGCCGAGAAGATCAAGGCGACCTTGGACGAAGCCCGCAAGCTGCGCGAGGAAGCGCAGGCCATGCTGGCCGAGTACCAGCGCAAGCAGCGCGACGCCATGCAGGAGGCCGACGCCATCGTGGCGCACGCCAAGAAGGAAGCCGACCGCTCCGCCAAGCAGGCGGAAGCGGACCTGGAAGCCTCCGTCAAGCGTCGCGAACAGCAGGCCATGGACCGCATCGCCCAGGCCGAGACCCAGGCCCTGGCCGAGGTCCGCGACATGGCCGTGGACATCGCCGTGTCCGCCGCCTCGAAGCTGATCTCCGAAAAGGTGACCGCCGATACGGCCAACGCCATGATCGACGACTCGATCAAGGGCCTGCCTCAGAAGCTCCATTAGGCCGGTGAGGCGGGGCACCCGCCGCCCCGACCGACCGTAGAATCAAGGCCGAAAACCCCGTGTCGTCCGACGCGGGGTTTTTCGTTGGGCGGGCCGCGTCGTGGCCGGCATCGCCCCGGTGGGTCATGAACCGTGTCTTCGAGTCGCCCGATTCGGGTCAGTTTCCAGCGGGAGAGCAGCCATCCGTCACGACTTGGACGGGCGGCCCGATCCCCATTTTCCAAGGCGTCATAAATCCGCCTTACTTTCGCAACCAATCCGCCCCAAACCCTGTCATCGCGCCGCAACACCGGCGAAAATAGTGCGAAAACAGGGCGGTTTGCCCATAAACCTCCTTTTCGGCTGCCCGTTTTGCCTTATGCTGTCACGGCTTCGGGCGCATTTTCCGAGGAACGGGGAGTGACCGCGAAGCGTTTTCTCGCAGATGTCGACATCTACGGAGGTTTCCTATGTTCAAGCGTACCGCCATGGCTGCTGCCGCCGTCATCATGGTTGCCGGTCTGTCCGCCTGCACCGCCGAGCTGAAGCCGGAAGACAAGGCCCTGATGAACCAGGCCGTCACGTCCGCCACCAATGCCGAGGCCTCCGCCGTCCGCGCCGAAAAGGCCGCTGACCGCGCCGAAGCCGCCGCTGCCCGCGCCGAAGCCGCCGCCATGAAGGTCGAGCGGATGTTCACCAAGGGCATGCGCAAGTAAGCGGTTTGGCCGGACGGGCCCGTCCGGCCACCGGGTTTGGCGCATCGCGGTGAATCGCGACACCGCGCCGCCGACAGAAAAGCCGCCGTCCTTCGGGACGGCGGCTTCTTCTTTGGGGCTGAGCGCCAGGAAGGCGCCTGGTCTCCGGGCGTTAAGACGTCGGGCTGGCGCCGACCACCACCGGGTAGCCCCGACGTTCGGTCAGGGCGCGGCGCACCGCCGCCCAGTCGATTAGGCTGGTATCGGGGACCACGCGGGTGATCGCCCGCACCATGTCGGTGGTAAGGACTTCCGGCGGCATCGGCTGGTCCAGTTCCAGGGCGTCCCAACCTTCGGCGGTGGGGTGGACCTCCACCCACAGCCGCCCATCGTGCCAAGCGGCCAGCAGGCGCTGGTTGACCACCTCCACCGGCGTTCCGACGGAGACCTTTTCGTAGAACGCCTCGACGTCTTCTGGGTACATGCGGATGCAGCCCGACGACACCCGCCGCCCGACGCCCCACGGGATGTTGGTCCCGTGAATGCGGTACAGCGGCCAGTCCAGGTACATGGCCCGGTTGCCGAGAGGGTTATCCGGCCCGGCGGGCACGGCGGCGGGCAGTTCAGGCTTTTCCTGACGCATGCGCTCGGTCGGATACCAAGTCGGGTTCTTGGCCTTGCGCACGACGTGGGTGCGGCCCAACGGCGTCTCCAGGCCTTCCCGTCCGATGCCCAGCGGGTGGCTCTCGACGACGGCGCCCTTCTCGAAGCGGAAGATACGCATCTGCGCCAGATTGATGAGCAGCCCCTCGTCCATGGCGATGGCCGTGAGATGGGTGTCGGGCAGCGCGATGGTGCCGCCGGGCTTGGGAATCCACACGTCGACGCCGGGGTTCGCCGCCTTGAGCTCCAGGAAGCCCAGATTGTGGGCGCGGGCGATGTCGAGCAGGTCCTCGCCGCGCTTGACCACATAGGGCGTCACGGCGCGCAGCATGGGCGCCCGCGCGACCGTTTCCGCGGCCTGGCGGGCCTGCTCCGCCGCCGCCGCCAGGGCGGCTTCCTCGGCGGCGATGGCGGCCGAAGCCTCCAGTTCGGTCCGTTCCAGGGCGGTCCCGCCCGGACCTTCGGCGTTGGGGTCGGCGGCGCAGGCGGCCAGCAAGAGGGAGACGGCGAGGGCCGCGAGCGGCCTAGTGGGAATGGCCATGGTTGTCGTCGGTTTCCGAATGGATGTCCTGGGCGGCGTGGCGGTGGTCGTGCGGCTTGACGGCATGGCGGACATCGTCATGGTCATGGCCGCCGGGGTCGTCGGCGCCCACGGACGCCGCGTCGTCGGCGGCGGGGTGGGAGTGCTGGTGTCGGTGTTCGTGAACGTGATGGTGCGTATGTTCGTGGCTGTGCACCGTGCCGTCGGTATGGCTGTGCTCATGCGTATGGGTATGCGCATGCGGATGGTCGTGCTGGTGCTTGTGGGTCTGGCTACCGTGCATGGCCGCTCCCTTTCCAAAGCAGGGTGGCCTAAGCCACCCCGGCGCACAACACCGTTCGCCGTCAGACGTTGAACAGGAAGTGCATGACGTCGCCGTCGTGGACCACGTACTCCTTGCCCTCCGACCGCATCTTCCCGGCTTCCTTGGCGCCGACCTCGCCGCCGCAGGCGGTGAAATCGTCGAAGGCGATGGTTTCGGCGCGGATGAAGCCGCGTTCGAAGTCGGTGTGGATGGCGCCCGCCGCCTCGGGGGCCTTGGCCCCGGCGCGGACGGTCCAGGCGCGGGCCTCCTTGGGGCCGACGGTGAAGAAGGTCAGCAGGCCCAGCAGTTCGTATCCGGCGCGGATGACGCGCGACAGGCCGGTTTCCTCCAGCCCCAGGCTTTCCAGGAACTCGGCCTTTTCCTCGGCGTCCTCCAACTGGGCGACCTCGGACTCGATGGCCGCCGAGATGACCACCCAGGAATTGCCTTCGGCTTCGGCCATCTTGGCGACGCGGGCGGAGAAATCGTTGCCGTCGGCGGCGGAGCCTTCGTCGACGTTGCAGGCGTAGAGGACCGGCTTGCTGGTCAGGAGTTGCAGGCTCTTGAAGATCTTCGTCTCGTCGGCGTTGGACGGCTTGTAGACGCGGGCGGGCTTGCCGTCGCGCAGGGCGTCGAGGATCGGCTCCATGACGGCCATCTGCTCCTTGGCCTCCTTCTCCCCGGACTTGGCCTTCTTGGAGATGGGGACGACGCGCTTTTCCAGGCTTTCCAGGTCGGCGAGCATCAACTCGGTCTCGATGGTCTCGGCGTCGCGGATGGGATCGACGCCGCCTTCGACGTGGGTGATGTTCTCGTCCTCGAAGCAGCGCAGGACGTGGACGATGGCGTCGGTCTCGCGGATGTTGGCCAGGAACTGGTTGCCCAGGCCCTCGCCCTTGGAGGCGCCGCGCACCAGACCGGCGATGTCGACGAATTCAAGCTGCGTCGGGATGGTCTGCTTGGACTTGGCGATCTCGGCCAGCTTGTCCAGGCGCGGGTCGGGCACGGCGACGCGCCCGGTGTTCGGCTCGATGGTGCAGAACGGGAAATTCGCGGCCTGGGCCGCCGCCGTCGAGGTCAGCGCGTTGAACAGCGTGGACTTGCCGACGTTGGGCAGGCCGACGATACCGCAGTTGAAACCCATGGTGCAGCTGGCTCCGGAGGTAAGAGGGAGTTAATCGGTGTCGCGCCGGAACGCCTTGCGTAAGGCATCGGCCAGCGCGGTGGAGGGCGTCCTGGACGGCGCGGACGTCTCGGCGGGGGCGGCGGACGGAGGGGCGTCCTTGGCGGCGGCGCTCTTGGTCTGAGCGGCGGCGCCCTTTGTCGGAGCGGCGGCGGGCGCCTTCTCCTTCTTCGGCTGGGGCGGGCGGGTCGCCGAGGTGACGCGGTTCATGAAGCCGCTTTCGTCGCCCTTGATCATCAGCGGCAGATGGTCCGCCACGGCGTCCAGCAGCTTGTCCAGGCCGTCCTGTTCGGATTTGGCGAAGTCGCCCAGCACCCAGTCGTGGACCTGGGCCTTGTCGTGCGGGCGCCCGACGCCCAGGCGGATGCGCCAATAGTCCTTGCCCACGTGGGCGTCGATGTCGCGCAGGCCGTTGTGCCCGGCGTGGCCGCCGCCCTTCTTGACGCGCAGCTTGCCCGGCGGCAGTTCGATCTCGTCATGCAGGACGATGACGCGCTCGGGCGGGATCTTGAGGAATTTGGCGCAGGCGGCGACCGACTGACCGGAGCGGTTCATGTAGGTCATGGGCTTCAGCGCCAGGACCCGCTCTCCGGCGATCTCGCCTTCGGACATCTCGCCCTGGTACTTGCCGCGCCAGCTCCCAAAGGAATGGCGGCGGACGATACCGTCCACCGCCATGAAACCGATATTGTGGCGGTTGCGGGCGTACTCCGGTCCCGGGTTTCCCAGTCCAACCACCAAAAACATCGCTTCGTTCCTTGGAAGGCTTACTCTTCCGCGGCGTCTTCGCCGGCCTCGTCGTCCGCTTCGGCCTTCAGGCCCGACGGCGCGGCGATGGTGGCGATGGTGAAGTCGCGGTCGATGGTCGGCTTCACGCCGCCCGGCAGGGTGACGGCCGAAATGTGGACCGAGTCGTTGAGGTCCAGGCCGGTCAGGTCGACGGTGATCTGCTCGGGCAGGTCGTCGGGCTTGCCCTGCACTTCCACTTCGTGACGGACGATGTTCAGCACGCCGCCCTTCTTGATGCCCGGGGCGCGTTCATGGTTTTCGAAGACCACCGGGATTTCGGCGGTCACCACGGTGTTCTTGCCCACGCGCAGGAAGTCGACGTGGATCGGCGCGTCGGTGACGACGTGGAACTGCACGTCCTGGGCCATGACGCGGTGCTTGGTGCCGTCGACGTCCAGCTCGTACTGGTGGGCGTAGAAACCGGCCTTGCGGGCCTCGGCCATCAGCGGGCGGGGGTCCATCTGAATCAGAACGGGGTCCTGCTTGTCACCGTAGATCACGCCAGGCACGAGGCCTTCACGACGGACCGCACGGGCTGCCCCCTTACCTGCCCGCTCCCGCTTCTGCACGGGCAGCGTTTGGATATCGCTCATCGTCAATTCTCCACATAGCTCAAGGACGCCGGCCTCCAGGGGTGCCGACGCCCAGACCCGCCCCCATGGCGGGAAGCGGGTTTTGTATAGGCTGCGGGCCGGTTTTGCAAGGGGTCCGCGGCCCGTCGGGCGTTTCGGTGCCTCAGCCCTTCAGGCCGACGATCAGAATCCAGGCGATGGCCGCCGGGGCGATCACCTTCATCATCCAGCCCCAGGCCTGGATCAGCGGCATGGGCAGGGCGCCGTCGTTGGCGACCTCCCGCCGCAGGCGCGGCCAGGCGACCCAGCCGACGAAAAGGCAAATCAGGATGGCGCCCACCGGCATCATGATCTTGGAGGTGACGTAGTCGAACAGGTCCAGGAACGCCATGTCGAAGACCTTGACCTCGCTCCAGACGCCCTGCGACAGCGACGAGGGCACGCCGAGCAGGAAGATGACGCCGCCCAGCACCAGGGCGGCGGTCCGGCGGCTCACCCCCATCTGGTCGATCACGGTCGTCACGCTGACTTCCAGCAGCGATACCGCCGAGGTCAGGGCGGCGATGGCCAGCAGCACGAAGAACAGGGCGCCGAACAGCGCGCCGGCGGGCATCTGGGCGAAGATGCCGGGCAGGGTGATGAAGGTCAGGCCGGGACCGGCGCCCGGTTCGACGCCGAAGGCGAAGACGGCGGGAATGATGAGCAGCCCGGCCAGGACGGCGACGGCGGTGTCGAGCAGCGTCACCCACAAGGTGGCGCGCGGCAGATGCTCCTGGCGACCGATGTAGGAGCCGTAGGTGATCATGATGCCCATGCCCACCGACAGCGAGAAGAACGCCTGCGACAGGGCGGTATAGACCGTGTCCCCGGTGACGGCGCCGAAGTCGGGGCGCAGGAAGAAGGCGACGCCGTCCCCGGCGCCCTCCAGCGTCACCGAGCGGACGATCAGGATCAGCAGCAGGACGAACAGGCCCGGCATGAGGATCTTGGTCCAGCGTTCGATGCCCTCGCCGATGCCCCTCAGGACGATCAGCACGGTCAGGGCCATGAACAGCCCGTGGTAGCCCAGCGGCGCCACCGGATCGCTGATGAAGGTGACGAAGGACGCCGCCAGGTCGCCGCCCTGTGTCGCCAGTTCGCCGTCGAGCATCTTGGCGATATAGGCCAGGGTCCAGCCGCCGATGACGCTATAGAAGGACAGGATCAGGAAGCCGGTGGCGATACCCAGCCAGCCGACGATCGGCCACAGGCCGCCCTTCAGGGTCGCGAAGGCGCCCGCCGGGTCCTTGGCCGCCGCCCGGCCGATGGCGATTTCCGCCAGCACCAGGGACAGGCCGATGGTCAGGACCAGGGCCAGATAGATGACCAGAAAGGCGCCGCCGCCGTTCTGGCCGACCAGATAGGGGAACTTCCAGATGTTGCCCAGACCGACGGCGGACCCGGCGGCGGCCAGGATGAAGCCGAGGCGCGACCCCCAATTTTCTCGGGACATGCTTGGTTCTCCTTCGGACGGCGAAAAGAAAAACGGCGGAGCCGGGACAGGCTCCGCCGTTTTATCGGAAGACGGTTCGTCAGTCGAACAGGCTGGAGACGCTGCGCTCGTCGCTGATGCGGGCGATGGCCTCGGCCAGCAGGCTGGCGATGGATATCTGGCGGATGTTGTCGGCCAGCCGCACCGCCTCGGTCGCCTGGATGGAATCGGTGATGACCAGTTCCTTCAGCGGGCTGGCGGTGACGCGGGCCACCGCGCCGCCCGACAGGACGCCGTGCGTGACGTAGGCGGAGACCGACTTGGCCCCGGCCTCCATCAGCGCCTTGGCGGCGTTGCAGAGCGTTCCGGCGGAGTCGACGATGTCGTCGACCATGATGCAGGTGCGGCCCTTCACGTCACCGATGATGTTCATCACCTCCGACACGCCGGCGCGTTCGCGGCGCTTGTCGATGATGGCCAGGTCGGCGTCCAGGCGCTTGGCGATGATGCGGGCGCGGACCACGCCGCCGACGTCGGGGCTGACGATCATCAGCTTTTCGTCGCCGTAGCGTTCCTTGATGTCGTTGGAGAACACCGGGGCGGCGTAGAGGTTGTCCAACGGGATGTCGAAGAAGCCCTGGATCTGGCCCGAGTGCAGGTCCAGCGTGACGACGCGGTTGGCGCCCGCCTGGGTGACCAGATTGGCCACCAGCTTGGCGGTGATCGGCGTGCGCGGGCCGGTCTTGCGGTCCTGGCGGGCGTAGCCGAAGTAGGGCACCACGGCGGTGATGCGCCGGGCCGAGCCGCGCCGCAGGGCGTCGAGCGCGACCAGCAGCTCCATCAGGTTGTCGTTGGCCGGATAGGACGTGGGCTGAACGACGAACACGTCCTCGCCGCGCACGTTCTCGTGGATCTCGACGAAGACCTCCATGTCGGAGAAGCGCCGGATGCTGGCGTTGGTGAGGTCCAGGTGGAGATAGGCGGCGATGGCTTCAGCCAGCGGACGGTTGGCGTTGCAGCCCAGAACTTTCATGACGACCAGACTCCCGCTGCGCTGGGTCGAAGGAGGAAGGGGACGGAAACAACAAAAGCCCCGATTTCCCCGTATGTCCGGGTTTTGTCAAGGCGGGCGGAAAATATCAGCCGGTCATGCGCCTGTAAACAGACTTGCGGCGGCCTTCACCGGATCGCCCGACCCCCGGCGGGGCGGCGGGCGATGGCGACGATGCCTTCCGCGGCGCCCTGGGCGATGGCCTGGGCCAGCGCCGGGAAGCGCGACTCCCACAGGGCGGCGGGGACGGTGTTGGCCTGATCGGCGGTTCCCGCCTCGCCGCCGTCGGCCCGGAACGCGGTCCAGGTCACGCGCAGGGCCAAGGCCCCGTCGGCGGCGGGCGATGTGGCGACGTGACCGGCGACGGTCAAGGGCGCGTCGGGGCCGACGGTCAGTCCGTGGGCGGCCAGGGCGCCCCGAACCGCCGCCAGCAAAAGCGCGGCCCGGTCGTCGGGCAGGCCG
>CAZFRK010000123.1:0-8638 GCA_964521375.1 uncultured Rhodobacterales bacterium | reverse complement strand
CCGCGACGATCATCACCATCGCCCAACAAAAGGGCGGCGCCGGAAAGACCACGCTGGCCGCCCAGTTGGCCGTCGCCTGGGCAACCGGGCGAACCAAGGTCGCCGTCGTCGACATCGATCCCCAGGGCAGCCTGACCGCCTGGCACATGGCCCGCCGCCGCGCCCTGGCCGACCAGGACGCGGGCGGCATTCACCTGTCCACCGTGGCCGGCTGGCGCCTGAGCACCGAACTGGACCGCCTGCGCAAGGAATTCGACCTCGTCATCGTCGATAGTCCACCCCACGCGGAAACCGAGGCCAAGGCCGCCATCCGCGCCGCCAATCTGGTGTTGGTGCCGGTTCAGCCGAGCCCCATGGACCTGTGGGCCATCGGCCCGACCATCGAGGTCGCGCGAAAGGAAAAGCGCCCCTACCTCATCGTCCTCAACCGCATGCCGCCGCGCGGCAAACTGGCCGATCAGGTGATGGCCAAACTGGACGAAGATGAGATGCCGGTCGCCAAGGCGGCCCTGGGCAACCGCACTCCCTTCGCGGCCTCCATGATGGAAGGGCGCGGCGTCTGGGAAACCGCCTCCCGCACACCCGCGGGAAAAGAAATCAAAGCCTTGGCGGACGAGGTTCGCAACAAAGCAAAGGACTGACGCATGCTCTGGGCCGTCCTGATCGCTCTGCACACGCTGGCCGCCATCGTCTGGGTCGGCGGCATGTTCTTCGTCCTTTTCGCCCTGCGTCCGGCCGCGACCTCGACCCTGGACCCCGCCCAGCGCGTCGCCCTGTTCGCCGCCGCCCTGCCCCGCTTCTTCGCCTGGGTCTGGGGCTGCGTCCTGGCCCTGCTCGCGACGGGCTACTGGGTCGTCTTCGGCCTCTATGGCGGCTTCGCGGCGACCCCGGTCCATGTGCACGTCATGCAGTTGACGGGCCTGATCATGGTCGCCTTTTTCGCGGTCCTATGGTTCGGCCCCTTCGCCCGCCTGAAGAAGGCCCGCGAAGACGGCGACCTCGAGGCCGCCGCGCGCGCCCTGAGCGGCATCCGCGGCATTGTCTCGGTCAATCTGACGCTCGGCCTTCTGACCTCCGCCGTCGGTGCCGCCGGAGCCTATTGGGCTTAAGCGCGGGCGACCATCCTGCCCCCGCCGCCCCTTCTTCCGGACCGCCTTACGCCTGTTCCCCTTCCTCCGACAGGCGGGTCTTCACCAGCAGGCTGTTGGAATGCAGGGTCCGATGGACCGGACAGCGGTCGGCGATCTCCAGCAGCCGCGCGCGGGTGGCCTCGTCCAGGTCCCCCTCCAGGGCGATCTCGCGCTCGATCAGGTCCACTTTCCCGGTCTTGCCCTCGGCGTCGGCCAGATCGTCCACATGCGTCTTGGCGTGCGTCAGGCGCACCGACACCCGGTCCAGCGGCAATCCCTTATGGTCGGCGTACATGCGGATGGTCATGGAGGTGCAGGAGCCCAGCGCCATCAGCAGGGAATCGTAGGGGCTTGGTCCCGTATCCGATCCCCCCACGTCGACCGGTTCGTCGGCCCGCAGATGGTGCCGCCCGACGACCACGTCCTGCGCGAACCGACTGTCGCGACCCGATTCCGTGACCAGGACGGTGCCGCGCGCCAGGGGCCGCTCGGCCAGTCGCGGCAATAGCGAATGCCCGGCTCCCAGATACCGCGTCACCCAGGCGGCCAGGACCTCGGCCACGTAGGTGGCGTCCTCGCGCCGAACGAGAAGATGATCGGCGTCGTCCAAGGAGACGAAACTCTTGGGATGGTGGGCGGCCTGGAAGATGCGCTGGGCGTTGTCGATGCCCACGGTGTCGTCCAGCGGCGCGTGAAACACCAGAAGCGCCTTGCGCATATGGTGGACGGTGTCCAGAAGGTCCGTTTCGGCGATGTCGTCGAGAAAGTCCTTGGTGATGGTGAAGGGGCGCCCGGCGATGGACACCTCGGCCCGCCCTTCGTCACGAATGCGCTCGACCGCCCCCGCCGTGAACAGGCGCTCCACGTGGGATGGCCCGCAGGGCGCGTTGATCGTCACCACGGCCCGGGCGTCGGGCATGTCGGCCGCCGCCTTGAGCACCGCCGCGCCGCCCAGGGAGTGTCCTATCAGGATGCTCGGCGCCCGGTGCGCCTCGGCCAGCCAGTCAGCCGCCGCCCGCAGGTCGGCGACGTTGGAGGAGAAGTCCGTATTGGCGAACTCCCCCTCGCTCATGCCCAGACCGGTGAAGTCGAAGCGCAGGACGGCGATGCCCCGCTCGGCGAGGGCGGCGGCGATGCGCGAGGCGGCGAAGACATCCTTCGAGCAGGTGAAGCAATGGGCGAAAAGCGCATAGGCCACCGGTGGGTCCTCGGGCAGGTCCAGGCGCGCCGCCAGGGGGGCGCCCAGGGCGCCGGGAAAGGTGATGCGCCGACTGCTGCCCTTCATGCTCTTGTCCTTCTTCCATCCTTGGCGGGGCGACCTTCGCCACGCCTTGCGCGGCGGCGTCGGGAGCGGCAGGCTGACCCTTCCCACCCCCGAGTCCGGAGTATCCAGGATGACCCAGCGCCCCTCCAAGGTCGAGATTGTCGCCAAGGAGCCGCTCTACAAGGGCTATACCCACCTCTACCGCTATCGCCTGCGCCACGAGCTTTACGCCGGGGGCATGGGGGCGGAGCTGTCCCGCGAGGTCCTGGAGCGCGGTCACGCCGCCGCCCTGCTGCTTTATGACCCGGACGCCGACAAGGTGGTCATGATCGAGCAGTTCCGTCCCGGCGCCTACGGCGCCGATTGGGAGCCGTGGCTACTGGAGGTCGTCGCCGGGATCATCGACCCCGGCGAAACGCCCGAGGACGTCTGTCGCCGCGAGGCCCAGGAAGAGGCGGGCGTCACCGTGACGGAGCTGTTCCCCGTCCAGGGCTGGCTGGCCACCCCCGGCGTCTGCACGGAAACGATCGAGCTGTGGTGCGGACGGGTCGACTCCACGACCGCCGGAGGACTGCACGGCCTGGACGAAGAGGGCGAGGATATCCGCGTCGTGGTCCTGGGCATGGAAGAGCTGAAGGCCCACCTCGACCAAGGCACCCTGACCAACGCGACCAGCCTGATCGCCGTTCAGTGGCTTTTCCTGAACCATGCGACCTTGCGGCGGCGTTGGCGGCCTTGATTTACACAGCGGACACGCCTATTTTCCAGAAAACCCACAAACACACTGGAATACGGGAATGACGATCCGCGAAGGCTTCCTCGACAGCATCGGCGACACGCCGCTCATCCGCCTGCCCTGGGCCTCGGAGCAGGCCGGCTGCACCATCCTGGGCAAGGCGGAATTCCTCAACCCCGGCGGCTCGGTCAAGGACCGCGCCGCATTGGCGCTCATCACCGACGCCGAGGACAAGGGCCTTCTCAAGCCCGGCGGCACGATCGTCGAGGGAACGGCGGGGAACACGGGAATCGGGCTGGCGCTGGTCGGCAACGCGCGCGGCTACCGCACGGTCATCGTCATGCCCGAAACCCAGAGCCAGGAAAAAAAGGACATGCTGCGGCTGTGCGGCGCGGACCTGCGCCTGGTACCCGCCGTGCCCTATAAGAACCCCGACAACTACATCCGCTACTCCGGTCGCCTGGCCGAGGAAATCGGCGGCTTCTGGGCCAATCAGTTCGACAACACCGCCAACCGCCTGGGCCACTACCGGACCACCGGGCCGGAGATCTGGGAGCAGTCGGGCGGCACCGTGACCGCCTTCACCTGCGCCGTCGGGACCGGCGGCACCCTGGCCGGGGTCAGTCAGGCCCTCAAGGAACGCGGCGACGTCACCTGCGTTCTGACCGACCCCATGGGGTCGGCGCTCTACCACTGGATCAAGGACGGCGAGCTGAGGAGCGAGGGAACCTCCATCACGGAGGGCATCGGCCAGGGACGCGTGACCGCCAACCTGGAAGGCTTGCGGGTGGACGACGCCCAGCAGGTGACCGACGAGGAAGCCCTGGAGGTCCTGTTCAACCTCATCCGCCACGACGGACTGGTCCTCGGCGGGTCTTCGGGGATCAACGTGGCGGGCGCCATCAAGCTCGGGAAGCGGCTAGGCCCGGACGCCGTCGTCGCCACCATCCTCTGCGACGGCGGGGCGCGCTATCAATCGAAGCTCTACAATCCGGTTTTCCTGGCCGAGAAGGGCCTGCCCGCGCCGCCCTGGATGCGCCCGGCCTAAGTCCCTATCTTAGGCGTTCCAATCAAGAGAAGGCCGAGGAAACGCTTCATGACCTATGCCCGCCCGGACGCGCTCGTCTCCACCCAGTGGCTGGAGGAGCACCTATCCGCGCCCGACATTCGTGTCGTCGACGCCAGCTACCATCTCGACGCTTCCCGCGACGCCCGCGAGGAATTCGAGGAGTGCCATATTCCCGGCGCGGTGCATTTCGACATCGACGAGATCGCCGACATTTCCGTTCCCCTGCACCACACCATGCCGCCGTCGGAGGTGTTTTCCTCGAAGGTGCGGCGCCTGGGCCTGGGGGACGGCGTGCATATCGTCGCCTATGACTCGAACGGCGGCTTCATGGCGGCGGCCCGCGTCTGGTGGATGTTCCGCGTGTTCGGCCACGACAACGTGTCGGTGCTGGACGGCGGACTGCCCAAATGGTTGCGCGAGGGCCGCGCCACGTCGGATCGCTCCGAGGCTCCCGGCCCCCGCCACTTCACGGCGCGGACCAACACCACCCTCCTGCGGACGGCGGCGGACGTGCTGGGCAATATCGAAAGCGGACGGGACCAGTTGGTCGACGCGCGGTCCGCCGGACGGTTCGCGGGGCAGGATCCCGAACCGCGCCCGGTGCCGCGGCAGGGCCACGTTCCCGGCTCGCTCAACCTGCCCTTCATGGACCTTTACGACCCGCGTGAACTGACGCTTTTGCCGGCGGACCGGCTGGCGGAACGGTTCAAGGACGCGGGCGTCGACCTGAGCAAGCCGATCGCCGCCACCTGCGGGTCCGGCGTCACCGCCTGCGTGGTGGCCCTGGCCGCCTATCTTCTGGGTAAGCAGGATGTCGCCGTCTACGACGGGTCCTGGGCCGAATGGGGCCACCTGGACCACGTTCCGATCGACACCGGCGCCGCGCCGACGGCCTGAGGCCGTCCGCGGAGCTGTCGTCAGGCGGCGCGATGCTTCGCGCCGCCCGTGTCCTGGCGCAGGCCAAAGGGACCGGTATGGGCGCGGGAGCCGTCCGGGAAACGCCAAAGGGTCTCCTGATCGTCCCGGTCCTCGGCCTCGCCCCCGAACCCGGCGGCGATTTCGTGGGCCAGAACGGCGATATCCTCGGGCGCGACATCACAGGACCAGGCGCGCCCGTGACGGCTTTCCATGGTCAAAGAAAACAAGGTGTAAGCGTGGCTGGCGGTGGGCGTACCGGGCATGGCCAACTCTCCTGACGGTCGTGGTCGTCCGGCGTTCCGTCCCCTACCGGGTAACCCCGGTCTTGTTGCGGTGCAAACACCGTATTTAGAGAGCCGGGGTACCAACACCCACGACCATGAGGGGCTGTCCGCGCCCCGTCTCTTCACGTACGATTTACTCTTTGTTGCACTGCAATACGAGTGTGAAATATCGAATATCTCACATGCGCGCGCTGCATGGCTGGCGCCATGGACCTTGGCCGAACCCGGCGGTCGGGGCACAATACCGACGCGAGAGGAAGGATTGCCATGACGACGAAAAAAGACACCGCCATCGTTCACGCCGGGCGCCACCCGGAGGATTACCACGGCGCGGTCAACCCGCCGGTCTATCGCGTCTCGACGGTTCTGGCCGAAACGGTCGCCGACCTGAAGGGGCGCAACAAGGACAAGTTCCAGGGCATGACCTATGGGCGCTACGGCACGCCGACCACCGCCGCGCTGGAGGAAGCCGTGGCCGCCGTCGAGGGCGGCTCCCACTGCATCGCCGTCGGATCGGGGCTGGCCGCCATCACCGGCACCCTGACCGCCCTGCTGAAAAGCGGCGACCACCTGCTGATGACCGACAGCGCCTATTTCCCGACCCGGAACTTCTGCGATCAGGTGCTGGCCGGTCTGGGGATCGAAACCACCTATTACGACCCCGCCGTCGGCGGCGGCATCCGGGATCTGATTCGCCCCAACACCAAGGTCGTCTTCACCGAGTCCCCAGGCTCGCTGACCTTCGAGGTGCAGGACGTTCCCGCCATCGCCCAGGCCGCCCACGCGGCGGGAGCCCTGGTCGCCATGGACAACACCTGGGGCCTTCTGTCCTTCCAGCCCTTCCCCAAGGGCGTCGACGTTTCCATCCAGGCGGCGACCAAGTACATCGTCGGCCATTCGGACGCCATGCTGGGCACCATCACCACCAACGACGCCGCCCTGTGGCGCCGTATCAAGACGTCCTGCGCGCTCTACGGCTACGCCCCCGGCTCCGAGGAGACCTATCTCGGCCTGCGCGGCCTGCGCACTCTCGGTGTCCGCCTGCGCCACCATTTCGAGGCCGGTCTGACCGTGGCCCGTTGGCTGGAACGGCGCCCGGAGGTCAAGCGCGTCTTCCATCCGGCCCTGCCGTCGGACCCCGGCCACGATCTGTGGTCGCGCGACTTCACCGGCGGCTGCGGCCTGTTCGGCGTCGAACTCCTGCCGACCGACGAAGCCGCCGTCACCCATATGCTGGACGGCTACCGCCTGTTCCGCATGGGCTACAGTTGGGGCGGCTTCGAAAGCCTGGTCATCCCCACCAGCGGGTCCATCCCGCGCACGGCCACCACCTGGAACGCCCAGGGGCCGACCCTGCGCTACCACGTCGGCCTGGAAGACCCCGACGACCTGATCAAGGACCTGGAGGACGGCCTGGCCCGTCTGTCCGGCCACCACTAAGCCATGACCTTGGAGTCCCCCATGACCGTTCCCCGCGCCGCCCTCTATGAAATGCTGGCGGCCATCAAGTTCGACGCCGCCGGACTGGTTCCCTGTATCGCCCAGCAACACGACACGGGCGAAGTCCTGATGCTGGCCTGGATGAACCGCGACGCCGTCGAGGAGACCCTGCGGACCGGGCGCGTCTGTTACTGGTCGCGGTCCCGCAAGGGACTGTGGCGGAAGGGAGAATCCTCGGGGCAGGTGCAGACGCTGATCGACCTGCGGGTCGATTGCGACGCCGATTGCCTGCTCGCCTTGGTCGATCAGCAGGGCGTGGCCTGCCATACGGGGCGCCGGAACTGCTTCTTCCATGCCATCCGGGGCGAGGCCTACACGACCATTTCCGAACCTCGGGTGAGCGTCGAGGAGCTGTACGGCAAATGACGGAACCGGCGCCTTCCTCCCTCTTGCCCGTCACCGTCCTGACCGGCTTTCTGGGCAGCGGCAAGACCACGCTTCTCAATCACCTCCTTCATCAGCCGGACCTGGGCGAGACAGCCGTCCTGATCAACGAGTTCGGCGATGTCGGGCTGGATCACACCCTGGTCGAGCACGTGGACGACGATGTCGTCCTGCTCAATTCCGGCTGCCTGTGCTGCACGGTCCGGTCCGACCTCGTGACGGCCATGCGGGACCTCTATTTCAAGCGGGTGCGCGGCGACATCCCGGAGTTCCGGCGCCTGATCATCGAAACCACCGGTCTGGCCGACCCGGCGCCCATCCTCCACACCCTGATGACCGATGCGCTCCTGTCGTCCCGCTACAAGCTGGACGGCATCGTGGCGACGGTCGACGCGGTCAACGGACTGGCGCAGTTGGACCGTCAGCCGGAAGCCGTCAAGCAGGCCGCCGTGGCCGACCGCGTCCTGGTGACCAAAAGCGATCTGGCCGACGCCTCCACCGTGGAGGCGGTCCGCCATAGGCTGCGGGCCTTGAACCCCGCCGCGCCGATATTGACGGTCGTCCAGGGGCGCGTCGCTCCGGCCTCCATTCTGGACGCCGGACTGTTCAAGGCCGACGGCAAGCATCCGGACGTCTCCGCATGGCTGCGGGAAGAAGCCGTCCGCGCCGCCCACGGACATGAGCATAGCCACGGGCATGGGCATGGGCATGGGCATGATCATCACGACCATGAGGGCCATGGTCCTGGCCACGCGCACGATCACGACTCCCATGGCGCCGGACATCATCATGACGCCAACCGTCATGACGACCGCATCGCCGCCTTCGCGCTGGCCTTCGATCAGCCGGTGGAGTGGGACGCCTTCGTCTCGGCGATGGAACTCCTCATCGCCGGAAAGGGCGCCGACCTGCTACGGGTCAAGGGCCTGCTGAACGTTGTCGGCGAAGAGAACCCGGTGGTGGTTCACGGCGTCCAGCATATCTTCCATCCGCCGACCCACCTGCCCGGCTGGCCGGACGGCGACCGCCGTTCGCGCATCGTCTTCATCACCCGCGACATCGGCCGGGAGTCCGTGGCGCGCCTGTTCGCCTCCACCCTGGGCCAAGACGCCGCCTGACCCGCGGCGGCCTGTTGCGGCGAACCAAGGAGGCAAAAGACAAAGCATAACCTCAGCAAGCCGATCGGACGTTCGCGGACGCGAAAGAGGCAACCGGCGCCGCCCAATCACGCTGCGGCGCAACCTTTTCCTCGAATGAGAACAGCTTGCATTGACAGGGCCATGAAAATCCTTATCTTAGGCCTTGGCTGACACCGTGATTGGTCGGCCTCCCTCTTGAAGACTCCCCTTGGCA
>CAZFRK010000122.1:0-8642 GCA_964521375.1 uncultured Rhodobacterales bacterium | reverse complement strand
TTCAACCCGGTCAACAGCCTCGTACCCTGTTCTCGCCTCGCCGACCACCTGGACGACGTTCTGTCCGTGGATCGGCTGAAAATCTATAAGCCCGCACCGGAAGTCTATGCGCTGGCGACGGACCGCTTCGACTGCGCCCCGCGCGACATCGCCTTCTTTTCCTCAAACGCCTGGGACGCGGCGGGGGCGGCGTCCTTCGGGTTCCGGGTCGTGTGGGTCAACCGCGCGGATCAACCGGCGGAACGCCTGCCGTCCGGTCCCGAGGCGGTCGTCGCGGACCTTGCCGGGGCCGCCGCGCTATTCGGCCTCTGACGTAAAAAAGGCGACCCCTTTTTACGGGATCGCCTTGGTCGAAACCTCGCGTCGGTCGGGTGCCTAGCCTGCGGCCATGGCTTCCTTGCCATCGCCGTCCTTTTTCGGCTCGCCCTTCTTGGCGTCGGCCAGGGACAGCTCCGGCTTCTTGGCCAGCTCCGGTTTCTTCTGCTCCAGCATGCGACGGCAATGCCCTTCCATGAAGGCGCCCGGCTCAATGGCGAGGCTCTCATGGGTGATATCACCGATCATGCGAGCGGTCGCCGCCAGGAAGACGGTCTTAGCGCTCAGCTGCCCGGTCACGCGACCGTGCAGACGAACCGACTCCGCCTCGATCTCGCCAGTCACCGCGCCATCGACGCCGATGATCAGCGCCTTGCAGGAAATGTCACCTTCGACGGTTCCATCGACCTGAACCTCCCCTCCGCTCACCAGATCGCCGGTGATGGTCAAGTCGGCACTGATGATCGACGGCACGGCCCGAGAGGGGGATTCGACCCGCTGCTCCGAACCGGAGGTCTTGCTACCCTTTGAAAACATTGACGCCCGCCTTGATGAATTTCACTGGGTTGACCGGTTTTCCATCCACGATGACTTCGTAATGGAGGTGTGGGCCGGTGCTCCGGCCGGAATTTCCCAAAAGGCCAATCCGCGTTGTCCGGTCGACCATTTCGCCTTTACGCACCAGAACCTTGTTCAGATGGCCGAACCGGGTCTTGAGACCGTTGCCATGATCGATTTCAACCAATCGTCCATAACGTCCGCGCCAACCGGCGTACGTTACCTTTCCCGGCCCGGTGCTGTAAACGGGAGACTTGTAGGGGGCGCCCATATCAAGGCCCTGGTGGGCGGCGACGCGCCCGTTCATGGGATCCTTGCGAGGCCCGAAATTGCTCGTCACGTAGTAGTCGCGCAGGGGTTGACCCAGCGGTAGCGCCTCGGCCAGTGACTGGACGGCGTTCCAGCGCGCGACTTCTTCGTTCAGGGACACCAGGACGCGGCGTAGGGTTCCGTCTTCCTGCCAATCCCCCAGATCGACCGGAATGAACGGCCCGCCCTGCCCGCCCTCGCGCTGCTCGTCGATCAGGTCGTCGACCTTCAGCCCGGCGCCGGACAGGGCGTCCTCGATTTCGGTGATCCGGTCGCGAGCCAGGGTGGAGAACCGCTGGAACAGCGCCAGCTGCGTATTTTCCATCTTGGCGAGGCGTCCCTTGAGGTCGCCGACCTCCGCCACCAGACGGTTATTTTCCACCTCGGCAAGATCACGCTGTTTGACGACCCGTCGCAGCTCCATTTCAATGGCGTCGATCTCAGTGGTCATCAGCGGATGGTTGTTGCCGGTGACATCGGCCATTTCGCTTTCCAGGCGGGCCAGTTGCTGGCGCAGGTCCTGGCGTTCCCGCGCCGCGCGCTCCCGCTGCAGGGCGACGCTGGCGTCGCCAAGCTCGGTCGCCTCGTCGCCGTCCTGGCGGCTGGCCGCGGTTTGAAGCTCGCTTTTCAGCTTCTTGAGATGGCCAACCAACTGGTCCTTGGCCATCTGCGCCTCGCGGCGTTCGCTCTCGCTGGAGGCAAGTTCGCTTTCCACCGCCTGAAGCCGTTCGTCCAGAGTCTGGTTCTGCTCCAGCAGGTTCAGGGCGTAGGAGTGGTTTTGCTCCAGGCTTTCCGTGACATTGGTGATCTTGTCGCGATAGACGGTGACCTGCGCGAGCAACGACTTGTAGGCCGCACGGGCACGGGCGACCTCTTCCTGCTTCGACTCCAGGATGACCTGATGATTGAGGTACATGAAGGAACTGAAGCCGACCCAGCCCGCCACCAGGGCGGCGGCGGCGGACAGAACCACCTGACCGCTGGTACTGAGCCGCAAGCTGCGCAATCGACCAGCCGAGCGCAGCATCACCTGTCGTTCAGGGAAGAGGCGTTGCAGGGTCTTGCGACCCTTGCTCAGGTTCCGGTCACGCGGATCGTAATGCGACATATCCTGCCTTGCGATCGTGAACTCCCCGACCTCCGCGCCCGTTCCATATGACGGTCGCGGCGGCCTCGCGGCACAGGCCGCAGCATACTCAGCACCTGACCAAGCCGCCGTGAAGGGCGTTCATCGGCCTTACGAAGGCGACGACGCGGACGACGACAAGATGTAAGGTGTCCCCTCCTTGAGAACACCCCAAACCTACCGTTGGGGGTATAACGCTTCAAGGAAAATGGTCGGCTCAGACAAGAAATGATCCGTTCGCCCCGATGATGACCGAGTCCCTCCCCCCTTCATCCCGTCCCCCATCGCCCAGCGCCGACGACAAGCAGGCCGCGCCGGTTTCCGCTCCCTGGTGGCTGACCGGGACCGTCACTTGGTTCGGCGTCGGCCTGTCGCCGCGCGCGCCGGGCACCGTCGGCTCCCTCGCCGCCCTGCCGTTCGCCGCGGCCATGAGTTGGGCCGCTGGTCCGGCGCTGGCTCCCGCGGTTCTCTGTCTCGCGGCCCTGGTCGTCTTCCTGGTCGGCTGGTGGACGTCCCAACTGTATGTGTGGAAGGTCCGCCAGAAAGACCCCGGACAGGTCGTTATCGACGAGGTCGCCGCGCAATGGCTGACGTTGGCCGTCGCTCCCATGGATCCCTTGGCCTACGGACTCGGCTTCCTGTGGTTCCGGGTGTTCGACATCTTCAAGCCCTGGCCAGTCAACTGGGTCGACCGGCGACTCGGTGGCGGCCTTGGCATCATGGCCGACGATATCGTCGCGGCGGGCTACGCGGCCCTCGCGCTTTGGGGTACGCTCTCTCTCCTGTCCTGACGCCCGCTCTTCCGCCAAGGGGAGCCTTCGCCCTTCGACGAGGACGCCGATGACCGCCTTCGCCCCCGACCTGCTCGCTTCCGCCACCGCCGCCCTGGCCGCCTGCGAGGACCATGGCGTCATGCTCGTCACCGCCGAGTCCTGCACCGGCGGCCTGATCGCCGCCTGCCTGACGGCGGTCCCCGGCAGTTCGCGGGCCTTCGAGGCGGGCTTCGTGACCTATGCCAACAGCGCCAAGGAATCCATGCTCGGCGTCGCGCCGTCCCTGTTGCGCATCCAAGGCGCGGTCAGCGAGGCCGTCGCCAAGGCCATGGCGCGGGGCGCTCTGGAGTACTCCGCGGCGGGGGTGGCGATCGCCGTCACCGGCGTCGCAGGTCCCGACGGGGGAACCCCCGACAAGCCGGTCGGCCTGGTGCACATCGCCGCCGCGACCGCCGACGGCGACATCCTGCATCGCGCGCCCGTGTTCCAGGGCGACCGCGACGCCATCCGCGCCCAAACCGTTCGGGAAGCCTTGGCGATGGTGGTGGAGGTTCTCGGTCCGGCGAAGGCCTCCTGAGGACCAAGCGTCCCGGACCTCAGCGCTGACCGTAAAGCTGCTGGGCGCGCTTCTCGAAGGCCAGGACCATGCGCGCCACGGCCTCGGAGAACAGTGGCTGGATGATCTTCTGAAGCATCTTCGAGCGGAATTCGAAATCGACGTAGAAGTCGATCATCGTGCATCCCGGCTGATCGGCCACCTCTTCGAACACCCAGTGATTGTTGAGGTACTTGAAGGGGCCGTCGGAATAGGTCACGTCGATACGGCACCCCGGTTCGTCCAGCGTCACCTTCGAGGTGAAGCGTTCGCGCACCATCTTGAAGCCGATAACCAAATCGGCCCAGAAGGTTTCGCCCTCCCGCCGCCGGATGCGCGCCGCCAGACACCAGGGAAGGAACTCCGGATAGCGTTCCACGTCGGACACGAGGTGGAACAGCTCTTCCCGGGTGTAGGGAAGCTTGCGCTTTTCAGCGTGCGTCGGCATCGCTCTCAGCGGTCTCCGGCCAGCTTGCGTTCCCGCGCCTCGCGCAGCTGCGCGAAGTCCCGGTCGGCGTGATAGGAAGAGCGCGTCAGCGGCGTCGAAGACACCATGAGGAAGCCCTTGGACCGCGCGATCTTGGCGTAGTCGTCGAATTCGTCGGGGTTCACGAACCGCTCGACGGCGGCATGCTTCGGCGTCGGCTGGAGATACTGCCCGATGGTCAGGAAGTCCACCTCGGCGGCCCGCAGATCGTCCATGACCTGAAGAACCTCCGCCCGGTCCTCGCCCAGACCGACCATGATGCCGGACTTGGTGAAGATCGACGGGCTGATCTCCTTGGCCTTCTCCAGCACCCGCAAGGACCCGAAATAGCGCGCCGAAGGCCGGATGGTGGCATAGAGGCGCGGCACGGTCTCGAGGTTGTGGTTGAAAACGTCGGGAGCAGCCGCGACGACCGTTTCCACGCCCCCCATCTTGCGCCGGAAATCCGGCGTCAGGACCTCGATGGTGGTGTCCGGAGAGGCGGCGCGCACGACCCGGATGACATCGGCGAAATGGGCCGCCCCTCCGTCCTCCAGGTCGTCGCGATCGACGGAGGTGATGACGACGTGGCGCAATCCCATGGAGACGACGGCCTCGGCCACGTTGCCCGGCTCGTCGGGGTCCAGGGCACCGGGCTTGCCGGTCTTGACGTTGCAGAAGGCGCAGGCCCGCGTGCAGATGTCGCCCATGATCATCACGGTGGCGTGGCGCGACTTCCAGCATTCGCCGATGTTCGGGCAGGCAGCTTCCTCGCAGACCGTATGCAGCGACTTGGACCGCATCAACTGACGGGTCTCGGCATATTCCTTCGAGGTCGGGGCCTTCACGCGGATCCAGTCCGGCTTCCGCTGATAGCCGTTTCCTGCCGTCGGAGTCACCTTGTTCATCGCATCCTCTGCCCGGTTCCAGGACCGTCCCACGACCGCGGGACCGGCCCTGCGAGGCATTCATGGGTTTGGCGGCCCGATAAGACGGGCCGCGCGAACGTTGCCCTAGAAATGGATGGCGCGACCGAAGGCGTCAAGCACGGACTCGTGCATCATCTCGCTGAGGGTCGGATGCGGGAAGACCGTATGCATCAGGTCGACCTCGGTCGTTTCCAGTTGCGAGGCGATGGAATAGCCCTGGATCAGTTCCGTCACCTCGGCGCCGATCATGTGGGCGCCCAGAAGCTCGCCGCTCTTGGCGTCGAACACCGTTTTGATGAAGCCCTCCGCCTCGCCCAGGGCGATCGCCTTGCCGTTGCCGATGAAGGGGAAGCGCCCGACCTTGACGTCGTATCCCTCTTCCTTCGCCTTGTCCTCGGTCAGGCCGATGGAGGCGATCTGCGGGTGGGCGTAGGTGCAGGCCGGAATCCGGCGCGGGTCCAGCGGATGGACGTCCTTGACGCCGGCGATCTTTTCCACGCACAGCACGGCTTCGTGGCTGGCCTTGTGCGCCAGCCAGGGCGGCGCCGTGATGTCGCCGATGGCGTAGAGCCCCGGCTCCGTCGTGGCGCACCATTCGTCGGTGACCACGAAGCCGCGCTTGGTCTCGGCCTTGGTGGCCTCCAGGCCGATGCCCTCGGTATTGGGCGCGATGCCGACCGCCAGGATCACCTTGTCGACCTGAAGGTCCTGGGTCTTTCCGTTTTGCTCCACCGTGACCTTGGCGCCCGTTCCCGAGGTGTCGATCTTTTGCACCTGGGCCTTGGTCATGATCGTCATGCCGTCCTTGGTCAGGGACTTCCGCATGAAGGCCGAGATCTCGGCGTCCTCCATGGGAACGATGCGGTCCAACACCTCGACCACCGTCACCTCGGACCCGAGCGTATGGTAGAAGCTGGCGAATTCGATGCCGATCGCGCCGGAGCCGACCACCAGCAGCTTCTTCGGCAACTCTTCCAGGGTCATGGCACCTTTGTAGGTCACCACCGTCTTGCCGTCCGGCTCCAGGTTGGGAAAGGTGCGGGCGCGGGCGCCGGTGGCCAGGATGATGGTCTTGGCCGTCAGTTCGCTGACGGCCTTGCCGTCCTTCTCGACGGCCAGCTTGCCCTTCCCGAGCAACTTTCCGAAGCCGTCGATGACCGTCACCTTGTTTTTCTTCAAGAGGTGGCCGACGCCGCTGTTCAGCTGCTTGGCGACACCGCGCGACCGTTGGACGATGGCGGGAAGATCGGCCTCCACGCCCTCGATCTTCAGGCCATAGTCCTTGGCGTGGCGGGCATTGCGGAACACCTCCGCCGACCGCAACAGCGCCTTCGTCGGAATGCAGCCCCAGTTCAGGCAGATACCGCCCAGATGCTCGCGCTCCACGACGGCGGTCTTGAGCCCCAGCTGCGCCGCCCGAATGGCCGCCACATACCCGCCGGGACCGGCGCCCACCACCACCACGTCGAAAGAAGTCTCGGCCACGGTCATTCTCCGTATTGCTTCGCCGTCCCGTCGCGGACGGACGGCGGTGTGCCTTCGCTGTCCTCTTCCCAGGCCGCCGCCGGCGGCACGAAGAGGCTTTCATCCGTTCGCAGGCCGCTGGAGGCCCGCACCAAGTCGAGAAGGAAGCGGCGGTCGGACGTGCCGCGCTCCCGTTTCATGGCCACCAACAGGGCGTTGGCGGCCATCAGGGTCGGCCGCAAGTCGACCCGCCAGGTTCCCTGTGTCTTCCGGAAGCGCCACGTAACGCCGATGTCGCGCCCCCACGGATCGACCTGGGGCGCCAGGGCGACGTCACCGTCTATCCGAATGTCGCCGAGGCGCAAGCCCCGCAATCCCTGCGCGTCCACCAACCCCTGATAAACGGACAGACCGACGATCTCTTCCGGCGTCATGTCCTTCAGCTTGCCGCCGGGAACGGCCTGCCGCAGCCGCAAGGCCAGCAACTGCTGCACCAAAGGCAGGTCCGCCAACTCTTCGGGCGTGGCGTGGACGGCGGCCTTGGCCGCCGCGGCGTAAAAGGCCAGCGTCTCGGGCGTTACCAGGAACCCGGCGATGTCGCCCTGACGATCCTGCAAGGCGTTGCGGTAGTCGTCGAACGTCTGGCGAACCGCTCTTTCCTCGCCGACGCCCTGGGCGGCGGCGGGACCCAACGCCCAAAAGAGCGCCAGAAGCAGAACCGTCAGGGCACGTTTCATGACCGCCCCGTCCCTTCTTCCCTTACAGCATGAGCTGAAGCGGGTCTTCGATCAGCGGCTTGAAGGCGGCGAGGAATTCCGCCCCGACCGCGCCGTCGACCGAACGATGATCCACCGACAGGGTGCAATTCATCATGGTCCGCACGGCCACCGCGCCATCCTTGACCACCGGGCGCTGCTCCCCGGCGCCGACGGCCAGGATGCAGCTCTGCGGCGGATTGATGATCGCCGAGAACTCCTTGATGCCGTACATGCCGAGGTTGGAGATGCTGAAACCGCCGCCCTGGAATTCCTCGGGCTTGAGCTTGCCGTCGCGCGCCTTGGCGGCCAGTTCCTTCACCTCGTTGGAAATCGTCGCCAGCCCCTTCTGGTCGGCCTTCTTGACCACCGGGGTGATCAAGCCACCGTCGGTCGCCACGGCCACCGAGATGTCCACGTCCTCGAAGCGGAGGATGGCCTCGTCGGTCCACATGGCGTTGGCCGCGGGAACCTTGCGCAGGGCGAGCGCCGCCGCCTTGATGATGAAATCGTTGACCGACAGCTTGTACCCGGCTCCGTCGCGCCCGTTCAGGTCCTTCCGCAGCTTGAGCAGGGCGTCGAGTTCGCACTCCACCGTCAGGTAGAAGTGCGGAACCGTCTGCTTAGCCTCCACCAGACGGCGGGCGATGGTCTTGCGCATGCCGCTGTTGGGATGCTCGCTGACCGTCTGCCACGGCATGGGCTTCGGCGCGGCGGACGGCTTGGCGGGCTGAGCGGAAGCCGCCGGCGTGGAGGTGGAGGCGGCTTGGGCGGCCTCCTTGGCTCCGGCCTTGCCGACACCATCCACCTCGGCCTTTTCGACATCGGCCTTGATGATCCGGCCCCGGGGGCCGGAGCCGGACAATTGGGCGAGGTCCAGCCCGGCGTCCTTGGCCAGGCGTTTGGCGAGCGGGCTGGCGAAAACGCGCTTCCCCTGCCCCGCGGGCGCGGCGGTCGGCGCCTGGGGCTTGTCCGTGCCGCCTCGCGCTTGCGGCGTCGTCGAGGGCGCGTCGTCGGACGGCTTGGCTTCGCTGACCGGACCGGGGCCGGGCTTCTCGGACCCGGAGGCCGCGGTGGCGATCAGATCGTCGACGGCGGACTCGGCGTCGCCTTCTTCCAGAAGAACGGCGATCGGACGATTGACGGCGACGCCTTCGGTGCCGTCGGCGACCAGGATCTTCGCCAGGACGCCTTCATCGACGGCTTCGAACTCCATCGTCGCCTTGTCCGTCTCGATCTCGCAAAGGACGTCCCCGGCTTCGACGGCGTCGCCTTCCTTCTTCAGCCATTTCGCGAGCTTGCCGTCCGTCATGGTGGGCGACAGCGCCGGCATCAGGATGTGCTGGGCCATG
>CAZFRK010000121.1:0-8677 GCA_964521375.1 uncultured Rhodobacterales bacterium | reverse complement strand
CTCGCCCAAGTTGGGGGGCGGAATGTTCGTCGACATGCCGACCGCGATGCCCGACGCGCCGTTGGCCAGAAGGTTGGGAAAGGCCGCCGGCATGACGACCGGCTCGCTGTCCTCGCCGTCGTAGGTGCCGCGGAAATCGACGCTGTCCTCGTCCAGGCCCTCCATCAGGGCATTGGCGACCGCCGTCAGTCGCGCCTCGGTGTAGCGCATGGCCGCCGCGCCGTCGCCGTCGATATTGCCGAAGTTGCCCTGCCCGTCCACCAGCGGATAACGCACCGCGAAATCCTGGGCCAGGCGGACCATGGCCTCGTAGATCGCCGCGTCGCCGTGCGGGTGGTACTTGCCCATCACGTCGCCGACGATGCGGGCGCACTTCTTGAACCCGGCGTTGGGGTCCAGTTTCAGAAGGCGCATGGCGTAGAGCAGGCGCCGGTGCACCGGCTTCAAGCCATCGCGAACGTCCGGCAGGGACCGCGAGACGATGGTCGAAAGGGCATAGGCGAGGTAGCGTTCGGACAAGGCGTCGGCGAGAGGCGCCTGGCGGATGTCCTCGGCGGGCGTGGAACCGGTCATGGCAACGCAGTATCTGTTGAAGGTCGGGCCGAAAGCCCACGAAATATAGTACGTCAGCCCGGGGGGCGGTCAACCAAGCCTTTGGACCAGCCGACCGCGCGCCGGAGGAAGGCCCAGGTGGCGTGGCGCGAAGACGTTCCGCTCCAGGAAATAGCCCGTCAGCCGCAGGCCCTGGACAACCTCCTCGGCGGTGGCCGGAGCGTCCTCCCCGTCGGCCCGCAGGAACGGCGGCAGGGGCAGGAGGCGGTCGGCGTAGGGCCGCCCGGCCTCGGCGCTGACGGCGCGCCCCGACTTGGGGGAAACCCAGACCAGATCCTCGGCCT
Source organism: uncultured Rhodobacterales bacterium (assembly GCA_964521375.1). Lineage (GTDB taxonomy): Bacteria > Pseudomonadota > Alphaproteobacteria > Rhodospirillales > Rhodospirillaceae > CAZFRK01. Next base: position 7,781 of record CAZFRK010000121.1, on the reverse strand, counting down.
GCCCCGTCGCCGCGCAGACCCCGAGGTCGAGGCCGAAGCCCAGGTCGGCGAGCACCACCATTTCCCACCGCACGTAGGTTTCAGGCCAAGGCGGCGCCTCCGGCACCCGCAGGGCCGTCAGCAGCGCCAGGGTGGCGTCGAACAGCACCGGATGGGGCGCCCGCTCGGCCAGGGCGGCGTCCATCACCGCGCAGGCCGCGGTCAGGGCGGCCAGTCGCCCGGCGTCCCGCATCAAGGCGGCGGCGTTGGCGTCGAGGAGTTCGCAGGCGAAGAGGCCGAGGTGGTCTTCCAGGCGGGCCTTCCAGCGGCAGGAGACGAGATTGCCGGTCTGATAGACCGGGCGCCCGGCCTTCGCCGCGCCCCCCTTCACCAGTCCGGCGTGCCGCCCGTGATCGGCCGTCAGCAGGCTGACGACGAGCGCGCTTTCGCCGTGACGGCGGGCCTGCAACACGATGCCGTCATCCCGCCACTCCATTCAGCGCAACACACTGACGCCGAGGATGCCGAGGCCGGTGACCATGCCGACCGATCCGGCGAACAGGCAGGCGGCCTCGACCCCCTTGCGCACGGACGGCGCCGGGAGCGCGCCGCCATGGGCGGCGGCGGACCGCCAGCGGTCGCGCAGCATGACCAGGGAGCCGAAGGCGACCGCCCCGATCCACAGGAACAGCAATCCGTAGACGACGCTCGATGTGGTCATGCCGTCACCATACTCCGATCCGGCGGCCTCGTGTCGGCGGATCGCCTCAGACGTCGAACTCCAGGCCCCAGGCGGCATAGTTGGCGCGCTGCTCGGACCAGTTTTCCTTCACCTTGACGTGCAGGAACAGATGCACCCGCCGCTCGAGAAGGTCTTCGAGCTCGGCCCGGGCATCGGCGCCGATCTGTTTGACGCGGCTGCCGTTTTTCCCCAGCACGATGCCCTTCTGACTGTCCCGGGCCACGTAGATGGTCTGGTCGATGCGGGCCGAGCCGTCCTTCCGCTCTTCCCACTGGTCGGTTTCCACCAGGACGCTGTAGGGCAGTTCCTGATGGAGTTGCAGGAACACCTTCTCGCGCGTGATCTCGGCGGCCAGAAGGCGCTGCGGTAGGTCCGAGACTTCGTCTTCCGGGAACATCCATGGCCCCGGCGGCACCTGTCCGGCCAGGAAGTCCAGGATATCCGCCGCGCCGTCGCCCTTCATGGCCGAGATCATGAAGATGCGACCGAAGATGCCTTCCTGGTCCAGGCGGGCCGCCAGATCCAACAGCAATGGGCGGTCGATGAGGTCGATCTTGTTGAGCACCAGGATGACGTCCTTGCGGCCCGTGTCCTTCAACTGGTCGATAATGCCGCGCGTGTCCTCGTCCAAGGCGTCGCGCCGGGTCGCCTTCTGAACGTCGACCAGCAGCATCAGGGTGTCGGCGTCGGCCGCGCCGCCCCAGGCGGCGGCGACCATCGCCCGCTCCAGACGCTTCTTGGGGCGGAAAATGCCCGGCGTGTCGATGAACACCACCTGCGCCATGCCGGCCATGGCGACGCCCCGGATCCGGGATCGGGTCGTCTGCACCTTGGGGCTGACGATGCTGACCTTGGTCCCCACCAGCGTATTGACCAACGTCGACTTTCCGGCGTTGGGCGCCCCCAGGACGGCGGCGAAGCCGCACCGGGTTTCTTCGAGGTCGGGGCCGGACGAGAGGTCGTCGCTCATGCGGTCAGGGTCTCCAAAAGGGATGCCGCGGCGGCCTGCGCCGCCGCGCGTTTCGATGTCCCGTCGGCGGTCGAGGCCGGATAGCCCTTCACGACCACCTGAACGGTAAAGACGGGGTTGTGATCCGGACCTTCGGTGCCGACGGTCTGGTAGGTGGGAAGCGGAAGGCCACGCTGCTGCGCCCATTCCTGAAGCGCCGTCTTGGCGTCCTTGGGCGGCGCGGCGGCCTCTTCCATCATTTCCGGCCAATGGGCCTGAATGAAGGCGGCGGCGGGAGCCAGCCCGCCATCCAGGTAGGCCGCTCCGAGCACGGCCTCGCAGACGTCGGACAGGATGGCGTCGCTTTCGCGGCCCCCGGCTTCCTCCTCGCCCCGCGACATGACGATGTGCCGTCCCAGACCGACGCGCCGGGCGACCCTGGCCAGAGCTTCGCGACGCACCAGCGCCGCGTGCCGTCGGGCCAGGAAGCCTTCCGGCTCGCGCGGGAACCGCTCGTAGAGCATTTCCGCGACGATCAGGCCCAGGACGCGGTCGCCGAGGAATTCCAGCCGTTCGTAGGACCGTGCGTCGGCGCTGCCGGCGGCGGAGCGATGCATCAAGGCCCGATGAAGCAACGACACATCGCGAAAACGGTGGCCGACCGCCGTTTGGGCGGCTTCCAGGTCAGGACTGGTCTGGCTGGGCTGCGACATCGGAGTCCTCGATATCCCGTTCGACCAGATCGAAGAGGCGGCTCCAGCGGATGGCCATGGGCCACTTCCAGATCTCCCACAAGCTCGCCGAACCGTCGGTGGAGAAGAACAGGATCTTGGCCGGACCCACGAAATTGTCCAGCGGCACGAAGCCGACGTCGGCCCGACTGTCCGCGGAATTGTCGCGGTTGTCGCCCATCATGAAGTAATGGCCTTCCGGGACCATGTACTTCGGGGTGTTGTCGAACTGGCCGTGGTCGGTTTCCTCGATGATGCGGTGGCTTACGCCGCCCGGCAGGGTCTCGATGAACTGACCGAAGCGGCGGACGGTACCGCCCGGCATGCGCAATACATAGTCGTCGATGCGCTCGCGCGGAACGATCTCGTCGTTCAGGTAAAGCCGTCCGTCGCGCATCTGAACGGTGTCGCCCGGCAGGCCGATCACCCGCTTGATGTAGTCCTGGCTGGTGTCGCGCGGAAACTTGAACACCGCGACGTCGCCCCGTCGCGGTTCATCGGCGAAAATACGCCCCTCGAAGGGCGGGAAGCTCAGGGGCAGCGAGTGGCGGCTGTAGCCGTAGCTGAACTTGTTGACGAAGAGGTAGTCGCCCACCAGCAACGTCGGAATCATCGAACCGGACGGAATGTTGAACGGCTCGAAGGCCACGGTGCGGACGACCAAGGCGATCAGGACGGCGTAAACGACCGTGCGGATGGTCTCGCCGACCCCTCCTCCCGTCTTTTTCTTCGACATCAACGAATGACCTTGTTTCGGGGAAACGCCTGGGCGCGCGCTCGGCCCAACGAAAACCCCGCGATTGAACCCGTGCCCCGCGCGCCTGTCAAGGCACGCCCAAGGGCACGGCGGTGATGATGACCTGTGCCTCGGCCAGGGGGTATTCGTCGGTCATGGTCAGGTGGACCCGCGCCTCCATGCCTTCGGGAACGAGGCTCCGCAGGCGTACGGCGGCGCCCCCCGTCATGGCGAGCGTCGGCTGTCCGCTGGGCAGATTGACCACGCCCAGGTCGCGGAAGAAGACACCGTCCCGGAATCCCGTGCCAAGCGCCTTGGCCGCCGCCTCCTTGGCCGCGAAGCGTTTGGCCAGGGTCCCCGCGTAGGCCTTTCCGGCGCCACGGCGCCGGGCCGCCTTGGCCTGTTCCAGATCGGTGAAGACCCGGCCCAGGAAGCGGTCGCCGAAACGATCGAGAGTCCGCTCGACGCGGCGGATGTCGCAGAGGTCGTTGCCGATACCCAGAATCATGAAACCATCTCAGCCGCGCGCGGCGTTCATGTGCCGGCGCATCTCCCGGATCGCCGCCTCGAGGCCCACGAAAATGGCCTCGCCGATCAGAAAATGGCCGATATTCAGTTCAACGATCGAGCCGATGGCGGCGATGGGCGCCACCGTATCATAGGTCAGGCCATGCCCGGCATGGCATTCCAGCCCGATGGCCGCCGCGTGCGCCGCCGCCGCCTGGATGCGGGTCAGTTCGCGCTGGCGCGCCTCGCCCACCGCGTCGCAATAGGCCCCGGTATGCAGTTCCACCACCGGCGCCCCGATGGCCTTCGCCGCGTCGAGCTGCCGGAGATCGGCCTCGACGAACAGCGACACCCGCGAACCGTTCTCGGTCAGGCGCTCGACGTAGGGGCGCAGGGTGTCCATGGCCCCGGCGACTTCCAGCCCGCCTTCGGTGGTGCGCTCCTCGCGCTTTTCGGGAACCACGCAGACGGCGTGCGGCGCGTGGCGCAGGGCGATGTCCAGCATCTCCGGCGTGGCGGCCATTTCCAGGTTCAGCGGCAAGGACAGGGTTTCCACGAGGCGGGCGATGTCGCGATCGGAAATATGCCGCCGATCTTCCCGCAGATGGGCCGTGATCCCATCGGCCCCGGCCTTTTCGGCCATCTCCGCCGCCCGCGCCGGATCGGGCAGGTCGCCACCGCGCGCGTTGCGGATGGTCGCCACATGGTCGATGTTGACGCCCAAACGGAGGTTGGCCTCGCTCACTCCTCGTCTCCCTGTCCTGGTTGCGGCACACGCGCCCGCGCGGCGATCTTCTTCAGGCGCATCAGCCCGTGGCGGCGGTGATAGCCGATCATGCCCTGCTTGAGAAGCCAGTAGAACCCGATCCAGGCGGCGATGGCCATGGGGAGACCACCAATGAACATGGGCCACCAGACCGGCCAAACCTCTTCGGCGAGGTGGGCTAGGTCCATGGTCCGAACACCGTGCCAAAGAGCCAGGAAGACATGGCCGAAGTTGACCGGCGCGTCGCTTTCCGGATGGCCCAGCAGCATGCGCCCCAAATGGTAGGAGGCCAGCCAGATCGGCGGAAACGTCCAGGGGTTGCCGACGAAGGTGCCAATGGCCGAGGCGATGACGCTGGTCCGGGTCATCCAAGCCAACAAGGCGGCCAGGGCGAAGTGCAGGCCGTTGAGCGGCAGGAAGGAGATCGCCGCGCCGAAGGCGAACCCGGCGGCGATGGACGAGGTTCCCCCAGGTAAGCGCCTCAGGCGATGCCAGAAGTAGGTGCCCGTGCGCCGCCAACCGGCGCGCGGCCAGACCCATTCACGGAGATTGTAAAGCACTCCGGGGCGAATGCGGCGGCGAAACAGCATGCGGCGATCAGCCCTTTCCCATCCGCGCGACCGGCGCCCCGCCCCTCATCGCCGTGCCCGGTCCACCGAATTGACGGCCGGGGTCGCCCGCAGGGCGGCGATGATGTTCACCAAATGCTTCACGTCGCGAACGTCGATATCGACGATCATGTCGAAGAAGTCCTTGGTTCTATTGGTGATCTTTAGGTTGATGATGTTGCCCAGATTCTTGGCGATCACCGTGGACAGGGCACCGAGCGACCCCGGTTCGTTGGCCACCACCAGATTGACCCGCCCCACATGATGCGGCGTCTGTCCCTCGGCGGCCTCGTCCCAGGCCAAGTCGAGCCACCGCTCCGGCTGGTCGGAGAACTGCTCCAGCTGATCGCAATCGATGGTGTGGATCGTCACCCCCTTGCCGGTGGTGACGATGCCGACGATGCGGTCACCGGGCAGCGGATGGCAGCAACGCGCGTAATGCAGGGCCATGCCGGGAATCAGGCCCTTGATCGGCAGGCCCTGACCATCGGAGGCGCTTTTTTTCTGCTTGTGGGCGAGGCCGCGCATCAGCGAGACCACATTGCCCACCTTGGTCATCTTGATGCCGGGATAGACCGCCGCGACCACGTCGTGGCCGGTCACTTGCGCTTCACCGACAATGCAGTAGAGGTCGTCGTTAGAGTCGCATCTAAAGCGCGACAGAACCCCGTGCAGCCCCTTTTCGGTCAGTTCGTAGCCTTCGGTCCGGAAGGCATGGTTCAGGATCTTGCGCCCCAGTTCGATATTCTGGTCGCGTTGCTGGCCGCGCACGTAGCGACGAATGCGGGCCCGCGCCTTGCCGGTGACGACGAAACGTTCCCATTCCGGACTGGGCGTCTGCTTGGGGCTGGTGATGATCTCGACCTGATCGCCGTTGGCCAGTTGCGAGCGCAGCGGAACCATGCGCCCGTTGACCTTGGCGCCGACACAGGTGTCGCCGACCTCGGAGTGGACGTTGTAGGCGAAATCGACCGGCGTCGCGCCGCTCGGCAGGTTGATCAGCTCCCCCTTGGGAGTGAAGCAGAACACCTGATCCTGGAACATCTCCAGCTTGGTGTGCTCCAGGAACTCCTCCGGGTTGGAGGCGTGTTCGAGGATTTCCAGCAACTCCCGGACCCATCGGTACTGGCGACCTTCCGTGGTCGGCCCGCCGCCGCCCTGCTTGTAGGACCAATGAGCGGCGACGCCCATTTCGGCCACTTCGTGCATGTCCCGCGTTCGGATCTGGATCTCGATGCGATGCCGTTCCGGCCCGATGACGCCGGTGTGCAGGGATTGATAGCCGTTGGGCTTGGGAGTGGAGATGTAGTCCTTGAACCGTCCCGGAACCATAGGATAGGCGGCGTGAATGGTTCCCAGGGCGCGGTAACAGTCCTCCAGGGTCTCCACCGTGATCCGGAAGGCCATGATGTCGGAAAGCTGTTCGAAGGCCACATCCTTGCGCTGCATCTTCCGCCAGATGGAGTAGGGACTCTTCTCCCGTCCGCGGATCTCGCACTGGACCTCGCCCTTGTCGAGGGTACGCCGCAGTTCACCGATGATCCGTTCGACCAGATCGCCGCCCTGCTCCTCCAGGAACCGCAGCCGGGCTGAAATGGACGCCTGGGCGTCGGGGTGCAGCTCGGAAAAGGCGTTTTCCTCGAGTTCCGTCTTGAACTCGTCCATGCCGATACGCTCGGCCAGCGGCGCGTAGATCTCCATGGTTTCCATGGCGATGCGCTGCCGCTTTTCGGGCTTCTTAATGTAGTGGAGGGTGCGCATGTTGTGCACCCGGTCGGCCAGCTTGACCATGAGGACGCGGATGTCCTCGCTCATGGCCAGAAGAAGCTTGCGGAAGTTCTCCGCCTGCTTGGAATGGTCCGATTGCAGCTGGATGCGGGTCAGCTTGGTGACACCATCCACCAAGCGGGCGACATCGCCCCCGAAAAGCTGCTGGATTTCTTCCAGGGTGGCGTCGGTGTCCTCGATCGTGTCGTGCAACAGCGCCGTGACGATGGTCGAGGTATCGAGCTTATAGCCGGTCAGGATACCGGCCACTTCGACCGGATGGGAGAAGTAGGGGTCGCCGCTGGCACGCGTCTGGGAGCCGTGCTTCTGCAAGGCGTAGACATAGGCGCGGTTCAGCGCCCCTTCGTCCGCCGTCGGATCGTAGGACTTGACCCGTTCCACCAGTTCAAACTGGCGCATCATGGCGTCGCTGCCCTCACATCACCACACCACACTTGGCGGGGGCCGCCTTCCGGCCCCCTCCTGCCCATACATACCATGGGGCGCTGGCCGGCATCCGCGATCGCGGCGACGGCAGCGCCCCAGTCGTCGATCCGTCGGGACAACGCCCCTCCGGAAAGCCTTACGCCTCTTCCTCGCCCGAAGCGGCGTCGTCGTCGGCCTCGGGTTCTTCGTCGCCGCCCTCGTCCTCGACGCTCAGCACGTCCTCGGCCATTTCCTCGCTGACCAGGGCCTCGCCGACCTCACCGGCGATCTCGCCGGCCATGCTGTCGAATTCGTCCTCTTCCGGCTCGTCGATCTCGACGTGCTTCTGGAGGCCCTGGACCAGGGCGTTCGACAGGTCGTCCACCTGAACGGTCTCGTCGGCGATTTCCCGCAGGGACACAACGGGGTTCTTGTCGTTGTCGCGATCAACGGTCAAGGGCGACCCGGCCGAAATATCGCGCGCCCGCTGGGCGGCCAGCAGGACGAGGTCAAAACGGTTGGGAACCTTGGTAACGCAATCTTCGACCGTAACACGGGCCATCTGGGCAC
>CAZFRK010000120.1:0-8707 GCA_964521375.1 uncultured Rhodobacterales bacterium | reverse complement strand
GTCGTGCACCAACGGCCGCATCGAGGACCTGCGCGCCGCCGCCGAGATCGCCAAGGGCCGCAAGGTCGCCGACGGCGTCCAGGCGCTGGTCGTTCCCGGCTCCGGCCTGGTCAAGGAGCAGGCCGAGGAAGAGGGTCTGGACAAGATCTTCACCGAGGCGGGCTTCGAATGGCGCGACGCCGGGTGCTCCATGTGCCTGGCCATGAACGCCGACCGCCTGACCCCGGGCCAGCGGTCCGCCTCGACCTCGAACCGCAACTTCGAGGGCCGCCAGGGACGCGGCGGGCGCACCCATCTGTGCAGCCCGGCCATGGCCGCCGCCGCCGCCGTCACCGGCCACCTGACCGACGTGCGGAAACTGGTCGGCTGAGGCATGCGGACGCGAAAGACCAACGATATGGCGTTCCACGCTTCCGCCGTGACCTTCATCGACCGGACCCACACCGGCGGCGCCGATCTGGCGTCGGACATCGTCCTGCCGGACGGCTTCGTCGAGGTGGGCTATGTCGCCGTCACCGACGAGGACCATGACGGCGGCGCGACCGGTTTCACCGAAGTCGACGACGGCTACGGCCCGTTCTGGGTGTGGCGCAAGAAATAGGGGACACTCTTCCGATGGAAAAGTTCATCAAGCTCACCGGCGTCGCGGCGCCCCTGCCGATGATCAACGTCGATACCGACATGATCATCCCCAAGCAGTTCCTGAAGACCATCAAGCGCACGGGTCTGGGCAAGAACCTGTTCGATGAGATGCGCTACGACGACAATGGCGACGAAATCGCCGATTTCGTCCTCAACCAGCCCGCCTACCGCGCCGCCAAGATCCTGGTGGCGGGCGAAAACTTCGGCTGCGGCTCGTCGCGCGAACACGCCCCCTGGGCCATCGCCGACTTCGGCATCCGCTGCGTCATCGCCCCCAGCTTCGCCGACATCTTCTACAACAACTGCTTCAAGAACGGTATCCTGCCCATCAAGCTGCCCCAGGAAGACGTGGACAAGCTGATGGCCGACGCCGAACGCGGCGCCAACGCGACCGTCACCGTGGACCTGGAAAACCAGTCCATCACCGGCCCCGACGGCGGCGAAATCAAGTTCGAGGTCGACCCCTTCCGCAAGCACTGCCTGATGAACGGCCTCGACGACATCGGCCTGACCCTCCAGAAGGCCGACAAGATCAAGGCCTTCGAGGACACTCAGGCCCAGTCCCAGCCCTGGGCCACCCCGGTGGGCAACATCCCGGCCTAAGGGCGTCCCACGGACGACCAAGACGACGAAAAGGGCGGCCTCCGGGCCGCCCTTTTTGCTGGGCGAGGGAACCCGTCCCTTTGCGGCCATATGGCCGTGGTATGATATGTATTTCTGTATTTCCGTATAATGGTTGACAGTGGGAGGCGCAAAAGGTAGTCTTTCCGGAACCTGAACCGGAGGGCCTCATGCCTCAGGTCGTCATTGAGCAGTCCACGTACGAGCGTCTGCAGCGTCACGCCGTCCCTTTCTCAGATACCCCGGAAAGCGTTATTTTGCGGGCGCTTGATGCCCTGGAGGCCGAAGCCCCCCTTCCTGCGGAAGCCGGTCAGGCGCCAGCCGCCGAACGGCGCGTCAATGCCTCGGATCTGCCCGATCTGACCCACACGAAGGTTCTGTATGCCCGTATTGCTGAGGCGGACGTCGTGAAGCCGAATTGGAACCGGATCGTGGAAGATTTGATCTGCCGGGCGGCGGCGCAGGGCCAGACCTTTCAAACTCTCCGCCAACGTTGTCCGGCCAATCTTTTCGATGGACGCAAGACGACCGAGGGCTATCGCTATCTGCCGTCGGCCAATGTTTCGATCCAAGGGCAGGATGCCAACGCCGCCTGTCGGTCCGCCGTGTCCTTGGCGAAGGCCTTGGGTCTACCGCTGACCGTCGCCTTCATGTGGCGGCAAAAGGAAGCGGCGGCCTATCCGGGGGAGCATGGACGACTCATGGTCGGGTGAACTCTTGACCCTTCACCGTCACATCGAGCCCGCCTTTTTTGACCACGACCGCGAAGGGTGACATCCTGCGTTTGGAAAAGCAGGAGGGTATCGCGTGACGCGCGATTGGGGGGAGGCCGCCGAGGGGCGGCGGGCGGTGCTGCTCGGGGCCTATGGCTTGATCGGCGCGGCCTGTCTGGGTGCTTTGCGGGCCGCCGGGTTCAGCGTCGTCGGCGTGGGGCGATCGGCCCGCGCGGCGCGGCGGTGCGCGCCGGACATCAAGTGGCACATCCTGGATATCGCCCGCGCCTCCGCCGACGATTGGCGCGACGTCTTCGCCGATGCCGACGTCGTCATCAATGTGTCGGGCATCTTGCAGGACGGGCCGGGCGACAGTCTGACGGCCATCCACGACACGGCCATCGGGGCGATGGTCGAGGCGATGGAGGGGTCGTCCGTCCGCTTCATTCAGATTTCCGCCGCGGGCGTCTCCGACACGGCGCCGACCGACTTCCTGCGCAGCAAGGCGCGTGGCGACCGTCGAATCATGGAAAGTGCCTTGGATTGGGTGGTTTTGCGCCCGTCGTTGGTCTTGTCGCCGCATGCCTATGGCGGGACGGCGCTTTTGCGCGCCATGGCGGCGATGCCGGGCATCGGGCTTCAGGCCTTTCCTCAGGCGCCCTTGCAAACGGTAAGCGTCGAGGACGTCGCCCATGCGGTGGTTCAGGCCGCCTGCGGGGACGTTCCCGGCGGCACTTTGGCCGATCTGACCGAGGAACAGAGCCGCTCGACCGCCGAGGTCCTGGCGAGGACGCGCGCATGGCTCGGCTACCGGCCTTGGCGGAAACGGCTGACCGTACCGCCCGTGATCGCCCGCTTGGTCGGAGGGGTGGCGGACGGGCTGGGGTGGTTCGGCTGGCGCTCTCCCTTGCGGACTTCGGCCTTGGTGTCGCTGGAATCCGGGGTAATCGCCGACCCATCGGCTTGGGCGGCGGCGGGCGGCAGGCCCTGTCGCGGTCTGGACGATACCTTGCGCAGGCTGCCCGCGACGGTTCAGGAGCGCACCTTCGCGCGTCTCTATCTGTTGCTGCCGCTGATGATCGGCGTCTTGGCCGCCTTCTGGCTGCTGTTGGGCGTCGTCGCCCTGTGGCAGAACGCCGCCGCGCAAGCCGTGCTCACCGATCGCGGGATGGAGGCGACGGCGGCCCGGGCCATGGTCTTTGGGGGCGCCGTGGTGGATGTCGTCCTTGGCGTCGTGGTTTTGTGGCGGCGTTGGATGCGCGCCGCCTGCTTCGCCATGATCGTCGTGTCGCTGGCTTATTTGGTCGGAGCGACGCTGTGGGCGCCGGATCTTTGGGCGGACCCGCTTGGTACCTTGATCAAGGTGCTTCCGGCGATGACGCTCGCCCTGATGGCGACGGTCTGGGACGACGGACGATGACCTACGAGGCGCTTCTCTTCGCCCATGTGGTCGGCGCTTGCGTTCTGCTCGGCACGGGCAGCGGCATCGCCTTTTTCATGGTGATCGCCCAGCGTAGCCGGTCGCCTGCCTTGATCGCCCATACGGCGGGCATCGTCGTCCTGGCCGATATGGTCTTCACGGCGACGGCGGCGGCCTTGCAGCCCGTTACCGGCGTCCTGCTCATGGTGGAGCGGGGCTGGCCGTGGACGACGGGGTGGATTTGGGCCGGGGTCGCGCTTTACGTGGCCGTCGGCGCGCTGTGGCTGCCGGTCGTTTGGATTCAGGTACGCTTGAAGCGAATCGCCGAAGCCGCCCGTGACGCCGGAACGCCGTTGCCGGATGCCTATCATCGCCTCTATCGGCTGTGGTTCCTCATGGGCTGCCTCGCCTTTCCGCTGGTCCTGGTCATCGTCTGGCTGATGCTGACCAAGCCCGCGTGGGGCGGATAACGCCCATCCCGAGCAGGCGCGTCCGCCGGTCATTCCTCCATCAAGCGCCCAAAAATATGTCCGCCCGGAGCGGGGGGAGGCTCCGGGCGGATGGCGCGGGGTGGGCTTGGGGGGACTGACCCCGCGCGGGGGATGGGATGCCTTGGTCGTGATCAGGCGGCGGCGTTGGTCTTGTCCTTTTCCGGCGCCGGGGCCGGGGTGCGGATAAGGTAGTCGAAGGCCGACAGGGCCGCCTTGGAGCCTTCGCCCATGGCGATGACGATCTGCTTGTAGGGCACGGTCGTCGCGTCACCGGCGGCGAAGACGCCGGGGATGTTGGTCGCCGCCCTGGTGTCGATCTCGATCTCGCCGCGCGGGCTGAGCGTCAGGCCCGAGTCCTTCAGCCATTCGGTGTTGGGCACCAGGCCGATCTGGACGAAGATGCCGTCCAGCTCGACGGCGTGGGTCTGGCCGCTGGTCCGGTCCTCGTAGGTCAGGCCGGTGACCTTGTGGCCGTCGCCGTTCACTTCGGTGGTCTTGGCCGAAACGATGATCTCCACGTTGGGCAGGCCGCGCAGTTTCCTTTGCAGCACGTCGTCGGCGCGCAGCATGCCGTCGAACTCGATCAGGGTGACGTGCTTGACGATGCCCGCTAAGTCGATGGCCGCCTCGACGCCGGAGTTGCCGCCGCCGATGACCGCGACGCGCTTGCCCTTGAACAGCGGGCCGTCGCAGTGCGGGCAGTAGGCCACGCCCTTGTTGCGGTAGAGGTCTTCGCCCGGCACGCCCATCCGCCGCCAGCGGGCGCCGGTGGACAGGACCAGGGCGCGGGTCGACAGCTCCGCCCCGTTGGCCAGCCGCACACGGTGCAGGCCGCCCGGCTGGTCCGCCGGGATAAGGGCTTCGGCGCGCTGGTCGTGCATGATGTCGACGGCGTAGTCCTTGACGTGCTGTTCCAACGCCGCGGCCAATTTCGGGCCTTCGGTGTGGGAGACCGAGATGAAGTTCTCGATGCCCATGGTGTCCTGCACCTGACCACCGAAACGGTCCGCCGCGACGCCGGTGCGGATGCCTTTGCGGGCCGCGTAGATGGCCGCCGCCGCGCCCGCCGGGCCGCCGCCGATGACCAGGACCTCGAACGGCTCCTTGCCCTTGATCCGCTCGGCGACCCGTTCGTTGGCGCCGCTATCGACTTTGGCGAGGATCTGTTCCAGCGTCATGCGACCCTGGGCGAAGGGTTCGCCGTTCAGGAAGACCGAGGGCACGGCCATGATCTGGCGCTCTTCCACCTCGCCCGGGAACAGGGCGCCGTCGATGGCGACGTGGCGGACGCGCGGGTTCAGGACGCTCATCAGGTTCAGCGCCTGGACCACGTCCGGGCAGTTCTGGCAGGACAGCGAGAAATAGGTCTCGAAGGTGAAGTCGCCGTCCAGGTCCTTGATCTGAGCGATGACCTCCTGGGCCGTCTTCGACGGATGGCCGCCGACATGCAGCAGGGCCAGGACCAGGGAGTTGAATTCGTGGCCCATGGGCAGACCGGCGAAGGTGACGCCGATGTCGCTGTTCGCCCGGTTGACGGCGAAGGACGGGCGGCGCGCCGCGTGCCCCTGGGTGTTGAGGGTGATCTTGTCCGACAGGCTTTCGATGTCGCGCAAAAGCTCCGCCAGCTCCCGGGACTTGGCGCCATCATCGAGGGATGCCACCAGCTCCACGGGCTGCGTGATGTTCTGAAGGAATCCCTTCAGCTGGTCCTTGAGGGCCGAGTCCAACATGGCGATAAGTCCCCTTTAAATCCGTTGTGTTCGGGGCGCTCCGGGAGGGCCGCCGTGCCCGCCCGACCGTGGTCGGGCGGCGCGCGGCGGTCGTCGCGGGAACGCTTAGATCTTGCCGACGAGGTCCAGGGACGGGGCGAGGGTCTTCTCGCCTTCCTTCCACTTGGCCGGGCAGACTTCGCCGGGGTGGGCGGCGACGTACTGGGCGGCCTTGACCTTGCGCAGCAGTTCCCCGGCGTCGCGACCGATGCCCCCGGCGTTGATCTCGACGATCTGGATCTTGCCGTCCGGGTCGATGACGAAGGTGCCGCGGTCGGCGACGCCGTCTTCCTCGATCATCACCTCGAAATTGCGGGACAGGGTGCCGGTCGGGTCGCCGACCATGGTGTAGTCGATCTTCTTGATGGCCTCGGAGGTGTCGTGCCACGCCTTGTGGGCGAAGTGGGTGTCGGTGGAGACGGAATAGATCTCGACGCCCAGCTTCTGGAATTCGGCGTAGTTCTCGGCCAGGTCTTCCAGCTCGGTCGGGCAGACGAAGGTGAAGTCGGCCGGGTAGAAGAAGACCACGGACCACTTGCCGCGCAGGTCGGCGTCGCTGACGTCGACGAATTCACCGGCCTTGAAGGCCTTGGCGTTGAACGGCTTCACTTCGGTGTTGATCAGGGACATGAACCTTGCTCCGTGTCTTTGTGAATGGCTGATGGGCAGACGATAGTCCGCGCCGAGAAATCGGTAAAACGAGGAGATTTTGTCTCTGTGATCGGTTTGGCCGATGATGGGGCGCGGGAACGTCTCCCGCCGCTCCGGCACGGCGCCGTCGTCGGACCCGCAAACCTTCGTTGCCCCCGGCGCGGCGCCTCCGTATTATCCGCCGCGAATATCGCCCTGCCGACCAGGGCCTTTGCCTAGACACGAAGGGGAAGTACCCACCATGAGCAAGAAAATCCTGATCGTCGCCGGTGACGGCATCGGCCCCGAGGTGATGGCCCAGGTCAAGCGCATCATCTCCTGGATGAACGGCAAGGGCCTGACCGATTTCGCGGTGTCCGAGGGTCTGGTCGGCGGCGCCGCCTACGACGTCCACGGCGTGCCGCTGTCCGACGAGACCATGGCCGAGGCCATGGAAGCCGACGCCGTGCTGCTGGGCGCCGTCGGCGGCCCCAAGTGGGACAACCTGGACTTCTCGGTGAAGCCGGAACGCGGCCTTCTGCGCCTGCGCAAGGAAATGGAGCTGTTCGCCAACCTGCGCCCGGCGATGGTGTTCGGCGCCCTGGCCGAAGCCTCCACCCTGAAGACCGATCTGGTCGCGGGCCTGGACATCATGATCGTCCGCGAGCTGACCGGCGGCGTCTACTTCGGCGAGCCGCGCGGCATCGAGGACCTGCCCAACGGCGAACGCCGGGGCGTCAACACCCAGGTCTACACCACCAGCGAGATCCTGCGCGTCGCCGAGGTCGCCTTCGATCTGGCCCGCAAACGCGACAACCGCATCATGAGCGTCGAGAAGGCCAACGTCATGGAATCCGGCCTGCTGTGGCGCGAGGAAGTGCAGAAGCTGCATGACGCCAAGTTCCAGGATGTCGAGCTTGCCCACATGTACGCCGACAACTGCGCCATGCAGTTGGTGCGCGCGCCCAAGCAGTTCGACGTCATCGTCACCGACAACCTGTTCGGCGACATCCTGTCCGACGCCGCGGCCATGCTGACCGGCTCGCTCGGCATGCTGCCATCGGCCTCCATCGGCGCCGACCTGGGCGGCGGCAAGCGCCGCGCCATGTACGAGCCGGTGCACGGCTCGGCCCCCGACATCGCCGGTCAGGACAAGGCCAACCCGCTGGCCTGCGTGCTGTCCTACGCCATGATGCTGCGCTACTCCTTCGACATGGGGCAGGCCGCCGATCTGGTGGAAGGCGCCGTCCAGGACGTGCTGGACCAGGGCATCCGCACCGGCGACATCATGCAGCCCGGCAAGCAGCTGGTCGGCTGCACCGGCATGGGCGACGCCCTGATCGCGGCCCTGGAGGCGCGCGCCTGATCCTGGCGACGCGAGAGAGCACCGAGACGCGGCGGCCCCCACAGGCCGCCGTTTTTCGTTTTGGGGCGTTTTCCGGAAACCCTTGCCCCGGTCGGGCGTTTCTTCCGTTGGAACCGCTTGACCTTTGAACCGTGGAGCAGGGCCGACCGTGGCAGGGCCGTTCGCACAGACCAAGACAGACGACACCCCTTCGTCCCAATCCCAATCCCCATCCCCGGCCGCCGAGGCGGCGGGCGTGGTGGCCCCCACCGCCACCGCCGCGCCCACCGGCGCCCCTACCGGCGATGGGAACCCGACGGCCTGGCGCCGCCCCCGGGCCGACCGGGTCGGCGTGATCGTCGACGCCGGTCCCTATTATCAGGCTCTGCGGGAGTCCATGCTGCGGGCCGAGCGGTCGATCCTTCTGGTCGGCTGGGACGTTGACGGGCGCACCCCCATGGGCGAGCCGGGGACGCGCCCGGACGACGGCCTGCCGCTGTGCCTGCGGGAGTTCCTGGTCGCCCTGGTCCACCGCAATCCCGACCTGCACGTCCATATCCTGCTGTGGGACTTCACCGTCCTCTATTCCATGGACCGCGAGCTTCTGCCCACCGTGTCCTTCGGCTGGTCGACGCCGGGGCGCATCCATTTCGGCCTCGACGACCATTTGCCCCTGGGCGCCGCGCAGCACCAGAAGATCGTCGTGGTCGACGGCAAGGTGGCCTTCTCGGGCGGTCTCGATGTCGCCCTGAAACGCTGGGACACGCCGGAGCACGCCGCCGACGATCCGCGCCGCCGCGATCCCGAGGGACAGCCCTATCAGGCGTTCCACGACATGCAGATGGTGGTGGACGGAGAGGCCGCCGCGGTGATCGCCGACCATGTGGCCCAACGCTGGCGCCTGGCCACCGGACGCCCTCTGGCGGGAGACCCGCGGGCCGAGGGGACGACCGACGTCTGGCCGCCCGGCGTGGCGGCGGACCTGCGCGACGTGCCGGTGGCCGTCTCGCGCACCCTGGCGCCCTATGACGGCGCCGACGGGGTGGCGGAAATCCGCGCCCTTTATGAAAAGGCCA
>CAZFRK010000119.1:0-8758 GCA_964521375.1 uncultured Rhodobacterales bacterium | reverse complement strand
TCAGGAGGATCGAATCATGTCGCCGCCTCGGACGGAAGGGTTTTTCCGCAGCCTGTTAGAGCGAAAAAGCCGGGTCGTGGGACCCGGCTTTTTCATGTCCGCTGGGTGCCAGGGCTATTCGCCCAGGCCCGCTTCCAGTTCCTCGACGCGGGCCAGCGTGTAGTCCGCCTGACAGGTGACCCGGATCAACTCGGACGATTGCCCGGAGGCGGGGTCCATGGCGTTCCAGGCGCAGTCCGCGTCGCGGAAGGCTTCCCAAGCCTTTTGGGCCTCCTGGAAGCGGGGGCGAACGACCGGCGGCAACATGGCGAGGGTCCGCTTGGCCAGGTTCTGCAAGTCGGCGTCCGCTCCGGCCAAATCCTTGCGCGCGCAGCTCAGAAGGTCGTTGTCGGATTCGGCGATATCGCAATCCACGGCGGTCTTGCCGCTTTGCGCCTTCGCCGGGACGGCTACGCCGACGGCCAGTGCGGCGACCAGGGCCAGGATGGACAGGGTGCGAATTGGCATGGACGGACGTCCGGCTGCGACGTTGGGCCGTGCCGGAGCCGGACGGCCTTTGCGGGTTTCGACGAAACGCATGAGGGTCGCCGCCAGGAACGGCAGGGCCTGCACGGCGACCGTCGCGGCGAAGACGTTCTGTTCGGTGATGGCGTAGCTGTTGGTGGCCCACAACAAGGCCGCCGCGGATAGCAGGGCGACGCCCAGGAGGGTCTCCCGGAACACCGGGCTGTCGCGGAAGGGCAGGACGCGCCCGGCCTTCTTGACGGCCTTCTTGGCGTTGCCGCCCTTGTCGGTCCGGGCAAAGGCGAGGTTGTCCTTCACGAAGCCGGTCAGGACGGCGTCGGCCACGGCGAATTGCAAGCTCATGGAGGCCACGGCGGCGCCCAGGATCTCGGGAACGGCCGCCCCGACGCGCTTGCGGTAGAGAAGCACGCAGTGCAGGACGTTGACCACGAAGGCCGTCAGGATAGGCACCGTCAGGGCCATCATCGGCAACGTCATGCCGACGAAGACGATCACCGGCACCCAGATCAGGTTGAGCAGCGCGATGGCGACGCCCAGCGCGTCGGACAGCCAGAAGAACCAGCCGGTGACGAACTGTTCCTTCTGCTTGGCGGTCAGGGTGTCCGCCTTCGGCAGCATGTGGCGCCAATGCGTCTTGATGAGCTGCACGGCGCCGTAGGCCCAGCGATGCCGCTGGGTGCGGAAGGCGCTGAAGGTGTCGGGCAGCAGGCCCCAGCCGTAGCGGCGATTGGTGTAGGTCGCGCCGTACCCGGCCTGGAACAGGCGCAGGCCGAGATCGGTGTCCTCGACGATGGTCCCGGTCGACCAGCCGTCGACCTCGTCGAAGGCGGAGCGGCGGATCATCAGCATGGTGCCGTGCGCGATGATGGCGTTGTCCTCGTTGCGCTGGACCATGCCAATGTCGAAGAACCCGGCGTACTCCCAGTTCATCATGGTCTTGAACAAGGAAGCCGTGCCATCGCGGTGGTCCTGGGGGGCCTGGACGACGGCGATGTTCTCGTCGGCGAAGGCGGGCACCAGATCCCGCAGCCATGCCTTGTCCACGGCATAGTCGGCGTCGATCACGGCGATGACGTCGGCGGCGGGGTCCATGAAGGCCAGCGCCTTGTTCATGGCGCCCGCCTTGAAGCCCGCCACCTTGGGCAGGTAGACGAACTTGAAGACCTCTCGGCCCAGGTGCCGGTTCAGGGTCTGGCAGTGGCTGGCGACCGGCGCCCAATACTCGGGATCGGAGGTGTTGTTCATGATGACCAGACACTCGAAGGCCGGGTAGTCCAGCGCGGCCACGGTGTCCAGCGTATGGTTGAGCATCTCCGGCCGCTCCTTGTAGGCCGGGACGTGGATGGACACCATCGGCGTCTTCCCGTCGGCCATGGGCGCCGGAGATTCGGGCAGCAGGCGGGTCGGGCGCCGACCGAGCAGGACATCGCCGATCTCGTTGACCTTGGCCAGCGTCATGACGGCCAGCGGCAGGACCATGATCAGGCCCAGGCCCCACATGACCGTCGTGCCGAAGGTCATGTAGGCGTTGAGCGGATAGACTGCGGCGATGGCGATACCGGCGCCGAAACCGTTGGCCGCCAGGGCGTAGAGTGTCGCGTGCGCCAGGGTCGGATTGCGTCGCCGCAGGCCCTGCCAGGTCAGCAGGAAGCCGAGAACCAGGGCCAGCGCGGCGGTGGTGTCGTATTCCACCGTGACCGGCCCGGTCAGGGCGAACTTGGGCGCGCGGTCGGCGTCATAGAGGCCCCAATAGGCACCAACCGATCCTTCGTTGGTCTTCCAGGGCTGGTCGAAGGCCTCGATCAGGTTGTATTCGACGTTGCGGGCCTGGGCTTCGCGCAGGAAGGCGCGAATGACGCTGGCCTGCACTTCCGGACCCGTATCCGCCGCCTTGTTGTTGTAGCCCTGGGACGGCCAGCCGAATTCGGCGATGAGCACCTTCTTGCCGGGGAACCTGGCCCGCAGGTCGTCATAGCGTTCAAAGGTGACGTCGACGGCCTTGTCCGCCGGAACGCCTTCCCAGTAGGGCAGCATGTGAACGGCGATGAAGTCGACTTCACGGACCAGTTCGGGATGGCTTTCCCAGATATGCCAGACTTCACCCGTGGTGACCGGAACCGACACGCGGCTCTTCACTTCACGGATGTAGGCGATCAATTGCTCGGGCGTGACCTCTTCGCGCAACAAGGCTTCGTTGCCGACATAGACCGTGCGGACGTTCCAATTGGTGTTGGCGAGTTGGATGACACGCTCGATCTCGGCGCGGTCCTCCTCCTCGTCGCCGGACAGCCAAGCGCCGACGGCGACCGACATGTTCAGGTCGCGGGCCTCGGTGGGCACCAGTTCCAGGCCGCCCCGACTGGCGTAGAGGCGGACCATTCCGGCGACCGGCTTGAGCAGCGCCAGATCCCTATGAATGGCGTCCCGCCGCAACCGGGCGCCGTCCTCCGGATTGTCGCCGGGTTGGAACGGGCTGAAGGACAGCGATTGGATGGGGCCTTGCAGGCCCAAGGCTTCGGGATGGGCCGCCACGTCGGGAGGCGTGACGGTTTCCGTGACCAGAGTCCACACACCAAGGTGGGCCACGGCCGCCACGACGGCCGCGAACAGAAGGCGCTTCATGTCAGTCCCTCGTCAGCAAGGGGCGATGAATTGCGTACCGATCCGAAGGATCAGATCCGGGACCAGCAACGGTCCACGCGGGCGGTGAAGGATTCTTCAGCCGATTGCGCCGGAGCGTCGCCGTCGGTCACCTCGTCTCCCAGGATCACGCACCGAAAGGTGGGACCCAGGTGGGATTCGCGGCAACCAAAGTCCTTGTAGAACGCCTTGAACCGGGTCGCCTGTTCCACATCATCCCGCGCCAGCAGGCTGATGACCCGCTTTCCGGTCCAGGCGCATTCCCCGGCGATGTCCGGCGGCAGCGCCTTGGGCGCCGGAATCGCCAACCGCGGCGCGGTCTTATCCGCCCCCTGGGTGGTGCCTGCCTTATCCGTCACCTTGGTCTGCGCCCCTTCGGTCTTCTGGTAGGGGGACGCGGCCAAGGCCGGGGCGGTGATCGAAAGCAGGGCCGCGACGGCGGCGATGGTGGCGGTCCGAAGTGCGGACATGGGCATCTGGGTCCTGGTCATATGGAAAACGCCCCAAAGGGGGGCGCTGGAACACGACGCTGTTCCAACCGTGGAGTGTGCGATGAAATTGTGGCGGAAGCACGGCGCGGATTTGCGTTTTTCGCGGTGTGCCTTGCACTTGGCGCATGGCGGCGAATTAATCAAAAGGCCATGACAGCGCAGGATGGCCGGGGGTAGGGTAGGCGCTTCCGTCGGCAAAGGAGCTGTCCATGGCGCCCCAAAAGGATGATGAGCACAAGGATCACGGCATGAAGGCATTCGGCATTCTGCTGGTGCTGGCCGTCGCCGTGCTTCTGACCGCCATTACCGTCAGCGGCATGGACAAATTCGGCTGAGGCCTTGAATGGGCGAGTCTTCGGAACAGGACGCTTCTGGAACGGACGCGGTCGATGAGGTCGGTCCGACCGGCGGCGCGCGCCAAGCGCATGACCATGCTCATGAGCAAGGTCACGACCACGGGCACGTCGCCGCCGTGAGCGCCGACAGCGAACGCCGCGTCCTTCTGGTCATGGCGCTGACCGGCGGCTACATGCTGGTGCAGGTCGTCGGCGGGATGTTGTCCGGGTCCCTGGCCTTGCTGGCCGATGCCGGGCATATGCTGTCGGATACGGCGGCGCTCGGCCTCGCCTGGGGCGCCTTCCGCATGGGGCGACGTCCCGCGACGGCGGCCAAAAGCTATGGCTGGCACCGGATCGAGGTCTTGGCCGCCTTCGTCAACGGAATGGCCCTTTTCGCCATCGCCGGCTGGATCGTGGTCGAGGCCGGGGCACGCTTGGCGCAGCCCCAGCCGGTCATGGGGCCGGTCATGTTGGTGGTCGCCGCGATCGGCTTTCTGGTCAATGTGGCGGGCTTCGCCATTTTGCATCGTGGCCATCACGACAACGTCAATCTGCGCGGCGCCTTGCTCCATGTGATGGGCGATCTGCTCGGGTCGGTCGCCGCGATCATCGCGGCGGTGGTGATCATCGCCACGGGATGGACACCGATCGACCCCTTGCTCTCCGTCCTCGTCGCCGTCTTGATCCTACGCTCGGCCTGGGCCCTGATCAGTCGGACGGGCCATATCCTGATGGAGGGCGCGCCGGGGCATATCGGGCGCGACGCGGTCATGGAGGCCCTGGCGTCGGAGATTCCCGAGGTCCGGAACGTCCACCACGTCCACCTCTGGTCCCTGACCGCGGAGCGGACGCTGATCAGCCTGCATGTGACGGTGACCGATGACTGCGATCGGGACCATGTCCTCGACGCCGTGCATGGATTGCTTCGCGAGCGTTTTGGTCTGGAACACGCCACCGTTCAGGTGGAGGGCGAGGCCCTGGCCCATCGGCATTGCGGAAGCTGACTACCCCGATGTCGCCGCGGGCGTGGGCAGCGGAAGGGCGGTTTCGTATTTCACCTCGCGCAGGGCGAAGTGGGATTTCACGTGCGCCACGCCGGGCAGGCGGAAGATGAAGTCCTGGAGGAAGCGGTCGTAGGCGCTGACCTCCGGCACGACGACCCTCAGAAGGTAATCGGCCTCGCCGGTCATTGCGTAGCACTCCAGAATCTCCGGATGGCGCAGGACCTCCGCCTCGAAGCGGTCCACCACGCCTTCGGCGTGGCGTTCCAGGGTGACGTTGCAGAAAACGCTCTCACCGACGCCGACCTTGCGCGGATCGAGCAGCGTCGCGTAGCGCCGGATGACGCCGGCCTCTTCCAACTGCCGCACGCGCCGCCAGCAGGGGGACGGGGACAGGCCGACCCGTTGCGCCAATTCCTGGTTGGTTAGGCGGGAATTTTCCTGAAGCTCCATCAGGATAAGGCTCTCATGCCTGTCCGGAACGCGGGTCATGGCGGGTATTCCTTTCGGAATTTTATCATATGGGAAATAATTTACCTATTCTGTGCCGCTTTATCGGTAAATGCGAAAGAATTTTCCGGTCGCCCTGCCTTAGCCTGGGAAGGAAGAGAAAATCCGACGCCAAAAGTCGGAGAAGCGGAGGCGACAATGGCACAGGCAGAGGCGCCCAAGGCGCATGAGCTCGACGATACCTATCGGCTTCAGGACCGCTACGAGCGACAGGCCGGACGGGTTTATTTGACCGGAACCCAGGCGCTGGTCCGTCTTCCCTTGATGCAGGCCGCCCGCGACGCGGCGGCGGGACTGCGGACCGGAGGCTTCATTTCCGGGTATCGAGGCAGTCCGCTGGGCGCCTACGACCAAGCCTTGTGGCAAGCCGAGGCCTTGCTGGAGACAGCCAATGTGCGCTTCCAACCGGCGGTCAACGAGGACCTGGCCGCCACCGCCGTGCTCGGCAGCCAGCAGGTCGAAAGCACGGGCGAAGGCACGGTCGATGGCGTCTTCGCCATCTGGTACGGCAAGGGACCCGGTCTCGACCGGTCCGGGGACGCGCTCAAGCACGGCAATCTCTACGGCTCCAGCCCGCGCGGCGGCGTCCTGGTCGTCGCGGGCGACGACCATGGGGTGGTGTCCTCGTCCATGCCGCATCAGTCCGAGCAGGTGATGATCTCCTGGTCCATGCCGGTGCTCAATCCGTCCACCATTCAGGAGTATCTGGACTTCGGTCTCTACGGCTTCGCCTTGTCGCGTTTTTCCGGAACCTGGGTGGGCTTCAAGGCGATCAGCGAAACGGTCGAGGGGGCGGCCAGCGTCGACATCGACCCCGACCGCCACGCCTTCGTGACGCCGACCGACTATGTCCCGCCCGTCGGTGGGCTGCACTATCGCTGGCCCGACCTTCCGAGCCTGGCGCTGGAAGAGCGCATGGCGGAAAAGATGAAGGCGGTGCATGCCTTCGCGCGCGCCAACCCGATCGACCGCTTGGTGGTCGCGGCGCCCCAGGCCCGCCTTGGCGTCGTCACCACCGGCAAGGCGCATGGCGACGTGATGGAGGCGCTGGAGGGTCTCGGGCTGGGGGGCGAGGAATTGGCCTCTCTGGGCGTCCGTGTCTACAAGGTCGGCCTGTCGTGGCCGGTTGAGCCGTCCGGCATGCTGCGTTTCGCCGACGGGTTGGAAGAGATTCTCGTCGTCGAGGAGAAAAAGGGGGTCATCGAGGATCAGCTCAAGACCTTGTTCTACGGTCGTGCGGATGCGCCGCGCATTCTTGGGAAGCTGGACGCCGACGGGAAATCCCTCATATCGGCGCTTGGCGAGTTGCGTCCGTCGCGCTTGGCCCCGGCCCTGGCGGCGCGGATCGGTGCCCGTCATCCCCAAATTGAAACCACTCTGAAGGCGCGCCTGGACGACATCGCGCCGCGCCTTCCCGAGGTTTCCCGTCCGGACAACGTGCGGCGGCTGCCCTACTTCTGTTCCGGCTGCCCGCACAATTCCTCGACCCGCGTTCCGGAAGGGTCCAAGGCCTTCGCGGGGATCGGCTGCCACTTCATGGCGTCCTGGATGGACCGCGATACCGAGGGGCTGACCCAGATGGGCGGCGAAGGCGTCAACTGGGTGGGGCAGGCCCCCTTCTCGCGACGTCGGCACGTGTTCCAGAACCTGGGCGACGGCACCTACTACCACTCCGGCCTGATGGCTATCCGCCAAGCCATCGCCGGTGGCGTGAACATCACTTATAAGATTCTCTTCAACGACGCCGTCGCCATGACCGGCGGACAGCCGCACGACGGTCCCCTGACGGTTCAGGAGATCACCCGTCAGGTCCACGCCGAAGGCGTCCGCCGCATCGCCGTGGTTTCCGACGATCCGGACAAGTATCCGGCCCATGCGGGCTTCGCTCCGGGGACCACGGTGCGTCACCGGGACGCCATGGACGCCGTGCAGCGGGACCTGCGCGAGGTCGAAGGGGTTTCGATCCTGGTCTACGACCAGGCGTGCGCGGCGGAAAAGCGGCGCAAGCGGAAGCGGGGCCTCTACCCGGACCCGCCGCGCCGCGTCATGATCAACGAGGCGGTCTGTGAAGGCTGCGGCGACTGTTCCACCAAGTCCAACTGCCTGTCGGTGGTGCCGGTGGAGACGGAATTCGGGCGCAAGCGCCAGATCGACCAGTCGTCCTGCAACAAGGATTTCTCCTGTGTCGAAGGCTTCTGCCCGAGCTTCGTGAGCGTTCGGGGCGGGACCCCGCGAAAGCCGGAGGCCGCTGACACCGACGCCGCCTTCCTGGAGAAGGTCGCGGCCCTGCCGTATCCCGACCTCCCGGACGTGCGAAACGAGCCCTGGGAAATCCTGGTGACCGGCGTCGGGGGCACCGGCGTCGTCACCGTCGGCGCCATCATCACCATGGCCGCCCACCTGGAAGGCAAGGGCGCCAGCGTTCTCGATTTCATGGGGTTCGCCCAGAAGGGCGGGGCGGTGCTCAGCCACGTCCGCATTGGCGCCCGCCCGTCGGCTTTGCATCAGGTGCGCATCGACGTCGGTCAGGCGAACGTGCTTCTGGCCTGCGATCTAGTCGTCGGCTCCAGTCCCGACGCGCTCGGAACGGTTCGCAGGGGGCGCACGCGGGTCGTCGCCAACGCCCATGAAATTCCGACGGCGGACTTCGTTCGTGATCGTGACGCCGACCTTCAGGCGGACCGCCTCAAGGCCGCGCTGCGCCAAGCCGCCGGGGTCGATCACGTCGATCTGGTCGATGCCCATGCCTTGGCGGTCGCCTTGATGGGCGATTCCATCGCCGCCAACCTCTTTCTGCTCGGTTACGCTTGGCAGAGGGGACTCGTCCCGGTGTCCTTGGCGGGGCTGGAACGCGCCCTGGAACTGAATGGTGTCGCCGTGGCGGCCAACAAGCGAACCCTGGCCTGGGGACGCCTCGCGGCGCTGGAGCCGGCCTTCGTCCGCCAGCGCGCCCACAGCGCCCGACAGCCGTCCGAACCGCCCGCCGAGGGGTTGGAGGAGATCATCGCGCGGCGCTACGCGGCGCTTGAAGCCTATCAGGACACGGCTTT
The DNA here is from genome assembly GCA_964521375.1 of uncultured Rhodobacterales bacterium. Lineage (GTDB taxonomy): Bacteria > Pseudomonadota > Alphaproteobacteria > Rhodospirillales > Rhodospirillaceae > CAZFRK01. Next base: position 203 of record CAZFRK010000119.1, on the reverse strand, counting down.
CGCAGACCTTTGGCTGCGTCGGGTCCGCGCCGTGGAGGCCGCCGAGCGCCGGTGTTCGGACGGGCATGCCCTGACCGAGGCGGTCGCCCGCAACCTGTTCAAGGTGATGGCGGTCAAGGATGAGTACGAGGTCGCCCGCCTGCATACGGACGGCGATCTGGCGGCCCGGATCGGCCGGACCTTCGAGGGCGACTACCGTGTTT
>CAZFRK010000118.1:0-8794 GCA_964521375.1 uncultured Rhodobacterales bacterium | reverse complement strand
GTTCGCCGAAGTGGCCGTCGGCCACCAGCTCGGCGATGCGCGCCTTGACCCGGGCCGAATGACCGGCGTCCCGCAGAAGCGCGACGTCGGGACGGGCGGCGAAGGCGGCGGCCTCGGTGGTGATCCGCAGGTCGGCGGGGGTGGCGGTCTCTCCCTGGCTCATGGTGATCCCGGCGCCCAACTGGCGACCGTATTCGGCGAATCCCGCTTGCAGGATCAGCTGTTCCAGCTCGCCCAGCCTGCCCTGGTCGTCCAGGCGCAGCGCCCAGGCGAGAAGGCAGTCCAGGGCGGTGACGTAGGTGGACTGCCAGGCCAGGCCGTGAACGGCGTGCTGTTCCCGCTCGATGGCGACGGTGGAGACGGCTCCGTCTTGATCGACGCAGTGCCGCACCCGCGCCGCGGCGAGCGTGTTCAGGGCGCGGGCGGCGTCCAGGACCGACCGGCAGGTCGACGTCAGGGACGGCAGGACGGGGCTGGGCGAAGCGGTCATGGTCGGTCTCCAGGGCGGTGGCGCGGGGTCCTCGTAGGGCGTCTCAGTCGGTCAGGAAATGCGTGAAGTCGTCCACTGGCGCGCGGTCGGTGCGCAGGGTATTTTCCGGGGCGTTGGTGTCCTCGTGGCCCAGGCTCAGGCCGCAAAGGAAGATCTCGGTCTCGGGAATGGCGAGCAGGCGGCGCACGGTGGCGCCGAAGCGCACCCAGGCCGCCTGCGGGCAGGTTTCCAGGCCGTGGGCGCGGGCCAGCAGCATGACGGAGCCGATGAACATGCCCATGTCCAGCCAGCTTCCCGCGTTGAGGCGGCGGTCCATGCTGAAGAAGAGGCCCACGGGGGCGTCGAACAAAGCGTAGTTGCGGGCGTGCTGGGCGGCCATGCCCGCCGTGTCCTCGCGGGTCAGGCCCAAGAGGCGGTACAGCCCCAGGCCGCAGGCGCGGCGGCGGGACCGGAACGGCTCCTCCCAGGTGTCCGGATAATAGGCGTATTCGGCCTCGTCCCGCCCGGCGGCCATGGCGTCGGTGACGCCGTCGATCAGGCGTCGGCGGGCCGCCCCGGAGACGACGCGCACGCTCCACGGCTGGATGTTCGACCCGCTGGGCGCCCGGGCGGCGCGACGCAGGATATCGCGGATCGTCGCCTCGGGCACGGGATCGGGGCGGAACCGCCGCACCGAATGGCGGCCCGCGACGGCGTCCAGGAGCGACAGGGCGGACGGGTCCATCGTCGTGCCTTCCGTCAGAAGGAGCGGGGCAGGCCGAGAACATGCTCGGCGACGTAGGAGAGGATCAGGTTGGTGGAGATGGGCGCCACCTGATAGAGGCGGGTTTCGCGCAATTTGCGTTCGATGTCGTATTCGCGGGCGAAGCCGAAGCCGCCGTGGGTCTGAAGGCAGGTGTCGCCCGCCTTCCACGACGCCTCCGAGGCCAGCAGCTTGGCCATGTTGGCCTCGGCGCCGCAGGGTTGTCCGGCGTCGAAGGCGGCGGCGGCCTGGTGGGTCATCAGTTCGGCGGCGCGCATCTCCGCGTAGGAGCGGGCGATGGGGAACTGGACGCCCTGGTTCTGGCCGATGGGGCGCCCGAAAACTTGTCGCTCCCCGGCGTAGGCCGAGGCGCGCTCGATGAAGAACTTGGCGTCGCCGATACATTCGAAGGCGATCAGGATGCGTTCGGCGTTCATGCCGTCCAGGATGTAGCGGAAGCCCTTGCCTTCCTCGCCGATCAGATTCTCGGCGGGAACCTCCACGTTGTCGAAGAACAGCTCCGTCGTGTGGTGGTTCATCATGGTGTCGATGGGACGGATGGTCAGGCCGCCCTTCAGGGCTTCGTTAATATTCACCAGCAGGACGCTCAGGCCGTCGGTCTTGCGGGCCACCTGATCGCGGGGCGTGGTGCGGGCCAGCAGCAGGAGCAGGTCCGAATGCTCGGCCCGGCTGATCCAGACCTTCTGGCCGTTGACCACGTAGCGGTCGCCGACCCGCTTGGCGGTGGTGCGGATGGAGGTGGTGTCGGTGCCCGCCACCGGCTCGGTGACGCCGAAGGCCTGGAGGCGCAGGCCGCCGTCGGCGATGGCGGGCAGATACCGCCGTTTCTGCGCCTCCGACCCGTGCCGCAGGACCGTGCCCATGGTGTACATCTGGGCGTGACAGGCGCCGGGGTGGCCGCCCGAGCGCGAGATTTCCTCCAGGATGACGCCCGCCGCCCGGACGCCCAGCCCCGAACCGCCGAACTCCTCGGGGATTAGGGCGCCCAGCCAACCGGCGTCTGTTAGGGCGGCGACGAAGGCGTCGGGGTAGCCCCGTGTCGCGTCCAGGGATCGCCAATAGTCCGCCGGAAAGTCCGCGCAGAGCGCCGCGACGGCGTCGCGGATGTCGGTGTAGTCGTCGCCTTTCATGGTGATCGCCCCTTCGATCTGGACCGCGCCTTGGGTCAGGCGCGGACGGTTTGGAAGACCCCCATGGAGGATGCCACGAGGGCGCCACTGTTGGACACGCAGTCGCAATCGACGGTGAAGGTCCGACGCCCGCCCCGGACGCGGGCGGTCGCCGTCAGGCGGCCATCGACGACCGGGCGCAGGAAGTTGGTGGTCAGGGATACCGTGACCACCGTGCGCACGACATTACCCGCGTCGTCGAAGATGCAGGCCAGCCCGCTGGCGGAGTCCAGGAGAGTGGTCAGGACTCCGCCGTGGGCGATGCCGTTGCGGTTCATATGCTCGGGGCCGACGTCCAGGCTGATAGCCGCCCACCCGGCGCCCGCTCCCTCGCCCCGCAAGCCGATTGCGCGCGTGAAGACGCCCTTGAGCAGGGCGTCGAGGCTGTCGCTCATGCCGCCCCCTATGCCGGAAGGCCCTGGGCGTGGCGTTTGATCATGTTGCGCGCGATGATGAGCTGCTGGATCTGGCTGGTGCCTTCATAGATGCGCAGCAGGCGGATGTCGCGGTACAGGCGCTCCACGGCGTATTCCGCCATGTAGCCCGCGCCGCCGTGAATCTGCACCGCGCGGTCGGCGACGCGTCCGGCCATCTCCGTGGCGTAGTACTTGGAGCAGGACGCCAGCATGATGGCCGCGCCCTCGCGCTCGTAGGTCTCGGCGGCGGTCATCATCAGGGCGCGGGCGGCCTCGTGCTCGGTCTTGCTGTCGGCCAGCATGGCCTGGATGAGCTGGAAGTCGGCGATCGGCTGGCCGAACTGCTTGCGTTCCGCGGCGTAGCCCAGGGCCTCGTCGAGCATGCGCTGGGCGCTGCCGATGGCCATGGCCGACACGTGGATGCGACCGCGGTCCAGCACCTTCATGGCGGTCTTGAAGCCTTTTCCCTCGAAGGACGGGCCGCCGATGATGCACGACGCCGGGACGCGGGCGTCCTCGAAGGTCACGTCGCAGGTCTTGGTGCCGCGCTGGCCCATCTTGCGGTCGGGCTTGCCCAGGCGGATGCCCGGCGTGTCGGCGGGCACGAAGAAGGCGGTGATGCCTGCGGCGCCCTTTTCCTGGGGATTGGTCCGCGCCATCAGGGTGAAGACACCGGCGCGCGTGGCGTTGGTGATGTAGCGTTTCGACCCGTTGATGATGAAGTCGTCGCCGTCGCGGCGCGCCGTGGTGCGGATGCTGGCGGCGTCGGAGCCGCTGTCCGGCTCGGTCAGGGCGAAGGAGGCGATCATCTCGCCGGTCGCCAGACGCGGCAGATAGGCTTCCTTCTGCGCGTCGGTGCCGTCCATGACCAGACCCTGGGCGCCGATGCCGACGTTGGTGCCGATCAGCGAGCGGAAGGCCAGCGAGGCTTGGCACAGTTCGACGATGATCTGGGCTTCCTGGCTGATGCTCAGGCCCAGGCCGCCGTATTCCTCGGGGATGCTCAGGCCGAACAGGCCGAGGTCGCGCATCTCCTGGACGATTTCGGCGGGGATGTCCTCTTCCGCCTCGACGCGCTCCTCGTTGGGGATGAGGCGTTCGTGGGTGAAGCGGCGCACGGTGTCCAGCAACTGCTGAAAGGTTTCCTGATCAACACGTCCCGACATGGGGTCCTCCCGGAATGACTGTTTTCGCGCGCGCTGGTCAGAGCGTGCGGGCGATGATTTCACGCATGATTTCGGAGCTGCCGCCGTAGATGCGCAGGACACGCGCGTCGGCCCAGGCGCGACCGACCTCGAACTCGGTGGTGTAGCCGTAGCCGCCATGAAGCTGGAGCAGCTCGTCGAGCTGGCGGTTGAGGACTTCCGATCCGTTGAGCTTTGCCGCCGCCGCCATGTCCGGCGTCAGTTGGCCGTCCAGGTGCAGGGCCAGGCAGTGGTCGACGAAGACGCGCAGCATGGTGGCCTGCGCCTTGGCGTCGGCCAGCTTGAAGCGGGTGTTCTGGAAATCGAACACGGTCTGGCCGAAGGCCTTGCGGTCGCGGGTGTAGGTGATCGTCTGGTCGAGCATGGACTCCAGCGTGCTGGCCGCCCGCAGGGCGATGATCAGGCGTTCCTGGGCCAGTTCGTGCATCAGGTAGCCGAAGCCCGCGTTCTCGTCGCCCAGACGATTGGTCACCGGCACGCGGACGTCGTCGAAGAAGAGTTCGACCGTGTCCTGGGCGTGCTGGCCCAGCTTTTCGATGTCGCGCCCGCGGCTGAAGCCCGGGGCGTCGGTCTCGACGACGATCAGGCTGATGCCCTTGCGGCCCGCCTCGGGGTCGGTCTTGGCGACGACGATCACCAGACCGGCGTTGCGACCGTTGGTGATGAAGGTCTTTTGACCGTTGAGCACGTAGTCGTCGCCGTCGCGGCGGGCGGTCGTGCGGACCGCCTTCAGGTCGCTGCCGGTGCCCGGCTCGGTCATGGCGATGGCGCCGATCATCTCGCCGCGCGCCATGGCCGGAAGCCACCGCTGCTTCTGCTCCTCGCTGCCGTAGCGCAGGATGTAGGGGGCGACGATGTCCGAATGCAGGGAAAAGCCCAGGCCGGTGACGTTGTTGCGGGCCATCTCCTCGATGACCACGGCGGAATGGCCGAAGTCGCCGCCGCCGCCGCCGTACTCCTCGGGGATGGCGCAGCAGAGGAAGCCCAACTCCCCGGCCTCGCGCCACACCTCCTTGGGCGCCACGTGGGTCTTGTCCCAGGCGCGGTGGTGGGGGGTGACGCTGGTTTCGACCCAACGCTTGACCTGCTCGCGCAGGAGTTCGTGGTCGTCGCGGTACACGGTACGCATGATGCGGTCTCCTCCTTCGCCGGTCAGGCCGCGTGATAGCCGCGACCGGCCTTGGCCAGGTCGCGCAGATAGGCCGGAGGCGTGAAGCGGTCGCCCAGGGCCTCGGCCAGGGCGTCGCATTCCTCGACGAAGCGGGCCATGCCGATGCTGTCGACGTAGGAACAGACGCCGCCGGTGTGCTTGGCGAAGCTCCAGCCCAGGACCGACCCGATGTCGGCGTGGGTGGGGTCGCTGATGACCCCCTGGTCGAAACAGCGCGCCGCCTCGACCGCCTGGACGTGAAGCAGGCGGGTCTTGACCGCCTCCGGCGTCGGCTGGATTTCTGCGCGCGGGAACAGGTCGGCCAGGTCGGCCCACAGCGCCTTGGAGCCGTCGGCGCCGTAGTCGTAGAAGCCCTGTCCGGCCTTCATGCCGGTGCGGCCCAGGGAGACCAGCGTCTCGACCACCTGGAATTCGACGCCCGGCACCCAGGCGTCGCCCTTGTCGGCGCCTTCCTGGAGGCGGACCTTATGCATGACGTCGACGCCGATGCCGTCGGCCAGGGCCAGCGGTCCCATGGGCATGCCGGACTGGCGGCCGACGTTCTCGACCAGGGCCGGATTGACGCCTTCGCGCAGCAGGGCGATGCCTTCGTTGAGGTAGGTCGAGACGCAGCGGCTGGTGAAGAAGCCGGGGGCGTCGTTGACGACGATGGGCGTGCGGGTCAGGGCCTTGGACAGGTCCAGGGTCTGGGCCAGCGTTTCCTCGGACGTCTCGGGACCCTTGATGATTTCCAGCAGGGCCATGCGCGGCACCGGCGAGAAGAAGTGCATGCCGATGAAGCGGTCGGGGCGCGGGCTGGAGGCGGCCAGGCGGGCGATGGGAATCTTCGAGGTGTTGGAGCCGAACAGGACATCGTCGCCGCAGACGGCGATGGCGCGGCGGATGACGTCGTCCTTGATGGCGATGTCCTCGTAGACCGCCTCGATGATGGCCTCGCAGCCCGCCAGATCGTTGAAGTCGGCGGTCGCGGTGATGCACGAGACGACGGCGTCCCGCTTTTCGGCGGCGACCTTACCGCGCGCCACCAGCTTGTCCAAACCTTTGACGACCCTCTGGAGACCAGCCTCGGCGGCCTCCTGGTTCATGTCGAGCAGCACCACGTCCAGGCCGCCCTCGGCGGCCACCTGGGCGATGCCGCCGCCCATGGTTCCGGCGCCCAGGATGCCGATCTTGGAATAGGCGCGCGTCGGGATGTCCGTCGGGCGGTCCTTCAGCTTGCGGGCGTCGTTCATGGCGAAGAAGAAGGTGCGGATGGTGTTTTGGGCGACCTCGCCGCGCACCAGGCCGGCGAAATAGCGGAACTCCATGCGCAGGCCCGCGTCGATGGGCACCCGCAGCCCTTCGAAGACGCAGGACAGGATGGCGGGCGGAGCCGGGAAATTGCCGCGCGTATCGGCGTGGACCTTGGCCTCGGTGGCCATGAAGAAGCGGTTCATCTCCAGCGTCGCGACCTCGCCGCCGGGCACCTTGAAACCCTTGGCGTCCCACGGCTGCTGGGCCTTGGGGTTGGCCTTGATCCAGGCGCGGGCGGCGTCCATCAGGCCCTCGGCGGGCACCAATTCGTCGATGAAGCCCTTGGCGTGCGCCTCCCGGGCGGATACGCGGGTGCCTTCCAAGAGCAGGGGGAGGGCCGCCTTGATGCCGATCAGGCGCGGCAGGCGCTGGGTGCCTCCGGCGGCGGGCAGCAGGCCGAGGCCCACTTCCGGCAGGCCGAAGACGGCGTCGGGGCGGTCGATGGCGACGCGGTGGTGGCAGGCCAGGCAGACTTCCAGCCCGCCGCCGAGGGCCGTGCCGTTCATGGCCGCGACGACCGGCTTGCCGCCGGCTTCCATCTGGCGCAGCAGGGCGCGCATGGGACTCATCAGGTCCATGATCTCCTGCGCCGGCTTGCCCCGGAACGTCTGGAGGAGGGTCAGGTCGGCCCCGGCGATGAATTCCTTCTTGCCCGACGTGATGATGATGCCCGTCACCGCGTCGTCGGCCAGCGCGCCCTTGATCGTCTCGACGAACTTCAGGCGGCTTTCCATGGACAGGATGTTTACCGGACGGCCCGGCAAGTCCCAGGTGACGGTCGCGATGCCATCGCCATCAACCTCGTACCCGATCATGAACCTTTCCTCCAAATGCCGTGATTTCGGCGATCATCACATACGGCGTACCGCTAAGCAAAACATAATTTTGCAGGGCGGCGCTAAACGCAGTATGCTGCAAACCCAGGACCGCGGCGCCTCGCGCAAGGGGCTTTGGTTTTCCAAGGGTTTCCGGGGACGATTAGAATCCTCGGCCATGTATCGCCTAGCGGAATTGCGGGGGACCCCCGCCCAGCGACAACGGAGTAGGAAACGATGAGTGAGGTCTATATCTACGACGCGGTACGGACGCCGCGCGGCAAGCTGAAGGGCGGCGCCTTGCAGGAGATCACGCCGATCCAGCTCGCCGCCACGCCGCTGCGGGCCTTGCGGGCGCGCAACGGCCTGGCCGCCGACGCGGTGGAGGACGTGGTGTTCGGCTGCGTGGTTCCGGTGGGCGAGCAGGGCGGTGACATCACCCGCGCCGCCGTCCTCGCCGCCGACTACGACGAATCGGTGCCGGGCGTGCAGATCAACCGCTTCTGCGGCTCCGGCCTGGACGCGGTCAATCTGGCCGCCGGGCAGGTGGCCAGCGGTCAGGTCGGCCTCGCCGTGGGTGGCGGTGTCGAGAGCATGACCCGCGTCGGCATGGGCAGCGATTTCGGCGCCTGGGTCGCCGACCCGCGCGAGACCTTCCGCACCCACTACGTGCCGCAGGGCATCGGCGCCGACCTGATCGCCACCCAGCGCGGCTATTCCCGCCGGGATGTCGACGGTCTGGCCGTCGAAAGCCAGCGCCGCACGGCGGTGGCCCAGGACGAGGGCCGTTACGCCAAGTCGCTGATCCCGGTGCTGGACATGCACGGCACGGTCATCTGCGACACCGACGAGCATCCGCGCCGCGGCACGACGCTGGAGTCCCTGGGCCGCTTGGACGCCGCCTTCGCCGGGCCGGGCAAGACCGCCGGGTTCGACGAGCGCGTCATGCTGCGCTATCCCGGCGTCGAGCGCGTCGAGCACGTGCATACGGCGGGCAACTCCAGCGGCATCGTCGACGGCGCGGCGGCGGTGCTGGTCGGCTCTCCGGACGCCGGAGCGGCGCTGGGCCTGAAGCCGCGTGCCCGAATCCGCTCCTGGGCGACCATCGGGTCCGAGCCGTCGATCATGCTGACCGGCCCGGTGGAGGCCTCGCGCCGGGCGCTGAAGCGCGCCGGGATGGCGGTGTCCGACATCGATCTGATGGAGATCAACGAGGCCTTCGCCTCGGTGGTCCTTTACGTGACCGAGGAATTGGGCATCGGCATGGAGCGCGTCAACGTCAACGGCGGCGCCATCGCCCTGGGCCACCCGCTGGGCGCCACGGGGGCCATGTTGCTGGGCACCGTGCTGGACGAGTTGGAGCGCACCGGCAAGGGCACGGGTCTCGTGACCCTCTGCGTCGCCGGGGGCATGGGCACGGCGGCGATCATCGAGCGTCTGTAAGGAAAAGCGGGGGCGCATCCGTCGATGCG